>JASBTH010000544.1 GCA_030148525.1 Saprospiraceae bacterium
GGGTATGGTCCTCGCGAAACTGTACAGCCCTGCTGAACAGGTTTTCCTGAATGCCTACCAACAGGTCGGCAATATACTCGGCCGCTCCCTCGATTGGCTGAAAGGTCTTTTCCTTAGTATCACGACGGGCGATCTCTACCTGTCCTTTTTCCAGGTCGCGTTTGCCGATGCCTATCCGTACGGGCACGCCCTTGAGTTCGTGTTCGGCAAACTTGAAGCCGGGACGGTTTTTCTTGTCCTCGTCGTAGCCCACGGTAATACCTTTAGCCCGCAGAGCCTGCATGATCTTTTCGGCCGCTTCCCCGATCTCGGGGCTTGGCTTTGGAATGGGTACGATCATCACCTGGGTCGGAGCCAGTTTGGGAGGTACGATGAGGCCATCATCGTCGGAGTGGGTCATTATGAGGCCGCCCATCAGGCGGGTAGAGACGCCCCAGGAGGTAGCCCAGACGTATTCCTCTTTGTTGCCTTCATTCAGGAATTTTACGTCGAATGCTTTCGCAAAATTCTGCCCCAGGAAGTGGGAGGTACCTGCTTGCAGGGCTTTGCCATCCTGCATGAGGGCTTCGATGGTGTAGGTATCCAGTGCACCGGCAAAGCGCTCACTTTCCGTTTTAGTTCCACGGATGACCGGCATGGCCATGTATTCCTCGGCGAAGGTGGCGTAAACCTCCTGCATGCGGCGGGCTTCTTCGATGGCTTCCCCTTTGGTGGCGTGGGCGGTATGACCTTCCTGCCACAGGAATTCGGCCGTACGCAGGAACAGGCGGGTGCGCATTTCCCAGCGCACGACGTTGGCCCACTGATTTACCAGCAGAGGCAGATCGCGGTAGGAGTTGATCCAGTCCTTATACGTATTCCAGATGATGGTTTCGGAAGTGGGGCGTACAATGAGCTCTTCTTCCAGGCGGGCATCGGGGTCGACCACAACACCACTGCCATCGGGAGCGTTCATTAAGCGGTGATGGGTTACCACTGCACACTCCTTGGCAAAGCCTTCCACGTGTTCCGCTTCCCGGCTCAGGAAACTTTTCGGGATAAACAGGGGGAAATACGCATTCACGTGACCGGTTTCCTTAAACATACGGTCGAGTTGATCGCGCATAGCTTCCCAGATCGCAAAACCGTGCGGCTTGATCACCATACAGCCCCGAACGGCTGAATTATCAGCCAGGCCGGCCCGTTTAACGATGTCGATGTACCACTGTGAATAGTCCTCAGAACGAGAGGTGATTGCTTTTGCCATGAAAATGTTGTTGGTCAGTTATTGGAACACTTGGGAACAATCAACTTACGCGTCTGAATAGTTCCCTGCCAAAGAAGCAGTCGCAAAGATAGTTGTTTTACCAGGAAGGGAAAACCGAATGCCATTAGCTTATTAAAGAAATGTTAAAGTTGATTTTAACAAGTGTTAAGGCATCGTGTGAATTACTTTAACAGGCGTTAAGTACTGATTTATAATAGCATTAACAGCAACTGTGCCTGGAAAGCAGTACTTTAGAAACAATTCCTTACGACGGGGCTGTCCTTGCTTCAATAGTGAAACGGTCGACCCACTTCTGACACAGGAATAACCCTGCGTACGGAACGAAACGAGGCCTTTAGCCGTTATTATTGTGAATGAATGTTTTTGATTTGAGCAAATTTTACCGAAAGGACTACTGGTCTACACTTGCTACTAAATTTGATAATATGAACCGTATTTGCACTATAGTCGCCGTTCTGCTCTTCGGTATGTGGGCCATGCCCGCGTACAGTCAGTACGACGATATATACTATAACCCCGACACCGACCAGAGTTATTACAGTTATGATAATAACAATACTGGCGATAGCTACTACGGCAGTAGGAATACTAGCAGAGCTCGACAAGAAGAGATTGACCGCTACTACGATGCCGATGAATATGACTACTACAACGATTACGATTTCTACTATACCTCGCGGATTCGTCGTTTTCACCGTCCTATGTACGGATTTGGTTACTACGATCCGGTGTACGTAGATGCCTATTACTACGATCCTTTCGTAGTACCGGGTAATACCGTATTGATTTACGATGACTTCTTCAGTTACCGCGATTGGGTACGCTGGCGCCGTTGGAATAACTGGGGCTGGAATGCCACTCGTTTCAACAACTGGGCATTTTGTTACCAACCAGGTTTCCGCAATGCCGGTTGGGGATGGGATCCATTCTGGAGTAACCGTTGGTTCGGTGGAAGCCGATTCTCCGTAGCAATAGGTTTTGGAAACTTTGGTTTCAACCGCTGGGGCTTCAACCCCTACGGATTTAACACCTGGGGCTTTGGAGGCTATGGAAATGGCTGGTTCAACGCCTATCCACGAGGATATTGGGCCGGTGGAAATTACAATTATGCACCCGGTTGGTCCAATGGTGACCAGTACGACCGTGATATCTACTACGGACCCCGTTCTGGCGGTAGTGGTTCTGGTCCCGACCCGGGACTCCGCAATCGCCGCAACGGCATCAACCCAGGTTCCATTGGAAATAATGGCCGTATTACCGATACCCGTCGCGATCTCGACGAGCGTGCTACACCACGCAATGGACAGGAGCGCGTACGTATCGGCGACCAGAGCCGAATCGGTCGCACCAGTGATCGCACCACGAATGATCGCATTCGCGTGACTGACCCTAACCGCAACGAGCGGATTGACCGCAATACTACTACGCCAACACGTATCCGTACGACTACTCCTCGTACCCGTACTAACACGGCTGCACCTCGCACCCGTACAAATACCGGAAGCACCGGTAGTACCAATGGACGTAGTCGTTCCGGAAACAACGAACAAATGGAGCGCCGGCAGATCGGTGGACAGATTGTTCCCGTAACGCCAACAACTCCAGATCGGCTGGAGCGTTACCGCCGCCCAACCCGCAGCGGTGCCGTACGAACACAACCCGATCGGACCCGTAGTACCTACGATCCCTTTGGACGTTCCCGCTCTTCAAGTTCACGGTATGACCGTTCGCGGACAACCCGGACACCCAGCTACGACCGCTCACGAAGCAGTAGAACTTCAAGAGTACGAAGTACGAGTCCAAGCCGTAGCCGTAGCCGTAGTTCAGTAGGATCTAGCTCTCGTAGCCGCTCCTCATCATCAGCAGGACGGAGCCGAAGCTCAAGCTCGAGCCGAAGCAAATCAGGCTCTTCGTCTTCCAGTGGACGTAAACGCGGTAATAATTAATAACCGTTCGCTTTATCGCGGATAGCGCTGAAAAGTGGGTGGAGAGTAACATTTCCACCCACTTTTTTTGCCCGATAACCAAATAAAAAATACGATTACATCACATATGAACATACAAACTAAAATCGTCGCCTTGTTGCTGCTAGGCTTGACCTTCGGTGGATACCCCGGACTTTCCGCCCAAAACGTTGGGGATGCCCTACGCTATATTGATCTAAGCCCCAGTGGCACGGCTCGCTTTATGGCTACCGGTGGTGCGCTGGGTCCCCTGGGAGCAGATGTATCCGTCGCTTCTACCAACCCGGCCGGAATCGGTTTCTTTCGCCGGTCTGAATTTACCCTGACACCGGCCTTCTTTCTGAATAGCACCAATTCGCGCCTGACCGACCAGCGGTCAAATTTGATCCAGGAAAATCGCTCGAATCTCAACTTTCATAATTTGGGTGTAGTCATTACGTCCCGGCCATTATCCAAAAAATGGAAGAACGTTAACTTTGGTATCACCCTGAACCATCTGGCCAACTTCAACCGGGCCTTCACCTTTGAAGGTGAAACGGTAGGCTCGATAGCCGAAGCTTACCAGGAACGCGCCAATGGTTTTGCCGGTGTGGGGGCTTTCGATACCCGCCTGGCCCTTGATGCCGGTGTATTATACGATTTTAATGATGATGGCATCTACGATATCGACTACGAGCTCAACCGCGACGCTCAGCTATTCCGTCGCCAGAATGTAACGGAGGAAGGATCCATGAGCGAACTGGCTTTTACTCTGGCAGGTAATTACAACGAAAAGTTGGCCATCGGGGTAACTATCGGTGTGCCCATCATCAACTATTCCGTAGCAAAAACCTATGTCGAACAGGATGATATCGATGGAACGGGTGGTGAAGTACCTTACTTCGAATCTCTGGAGCTCCAGGAAAATATCCGCACAACGGGTAGTGGTATCAACGCCAAGTTGGGACTGATCTTCCGCGCTAGTCAGGCACTGCGGATCAGTGGATCTGTACACACCCCGACGGCCCTGAGCCTGGAAGATAATTTCGACAGCCGCCTCATCAACAATTTCTACGAAGATGAAGAGGAACAGGGTGCCTTCCTCGGACTAGACGAAACGGCCGAAGGCTTTTTCGACTACCGCCTCAACACCCCCTGGCGCTACAACGGTGGTATCGGTTTTATCTTTGGTCGCAATGGTTTCCTTTCTGCCGAAGTGGAATATGCCGACTACACCAACACCAACTTTGATTACGATGGTTTTATCTCCGATCAGGAGAGAGTCAATAGCGATATTCAAAACCAACTAGCCGACATGCTTCAGCTCCGTTTGGGTGGTGAATTTGCCATGGAGAACTGGCGATTCCGCCTGGGTTACAATGTACGGTCAGCCCCATTCATCAACGACGAGACTTACCGCAATCAGATCAGCGGTGGTATTGGTTACCGCATGGAAGGTTTCTTTGTCGACTTGGGCTATCGCTATCAATCGACCGACGAGTTTTACTATCCCTACGTCGTGGAAGAATATCCGGTACAAGAGGTAGAGAACGAAAGCAGTATCAGCCAGATCGCTCTGACGGTGGGGGCTAAGTTTTAAGTCGTCATAAGACTAGGAGATATTTAGAGGCTAGATAGAAGAATGCGGAATCTAAATCTTCTATCTAGCCTCTCGTATCTTTAAGTCTTACCAAGAACCAATGAACGACTGTTTCAACGACACGCGGGCCTTGATTAGCCGACAATGGACTATTTAGCAAAAAAAAGCCACATTATTGACCAAATTTAGCTAAATTCAGTCAATAAATACTTTCCTTATTGGTTGAGCTATGTCAAAACTTATTGCACGTACGATTGAAGACCAGGTTCTAGAGAACCTGGTCCCGAATAAAGTGGTTGTCCTCGTGGGGCCACGACGAGTTGGGAAAACGGTACTGATTCATCAGATCATTAATCGCTTAAACGAGCCTTACCTATTACTGAATGGAGAGGACCTGGACGTACGGCAAGTCCTAGCACATAGAAGCACGCAACACTATTTAAACCTCTTGGGCAATTCGCGCATCTTAATTATTGACGAAGCCCAAAAGATTCCTGAAGTCGGGCAGATTTTAAAATTGATGGTTGATGAAATAGAGGGTATCCGAATTCTCGTAACTGGTTCCTCTGCTTTTGATCTTAATCAATACACTGGTGAACCACTTACCGGACGAAAAAAGACCTTTCACTTATTCGCACTTTCCGAAGAAGAGTTCAATCAGGTTGAAAATCCGATTCAAAAGATAGCAAACCTAAAACAACGCCTCGTTTTTGGTAACTATCCAGAGTTACTGAAATTACCCAATACAGACGACAAACGAGATTATCTGCAAGAGTTGATAAATGCTTACCTATTAAGAGATATTCTCGAGTATGAGAATATTCGAAATTCAGATAAAATTCTGCAGCTCCTCAGGTTAATTGCATTTCAGATCGGAGGTGAGGTAAGTAACAATGAGCTAGCCCGACAACTATCATTAAGTAAAAATACGGTCGAAAAATATCTCGATTTGTTATCCAAGGTATTTGTCATTCACTCCGTTTCAGGGTTTAGCAGAAACCTTCGCAAAGAAATCTCCAAGGGACGGAAATGGTATTTCTATGATAATGGGTTACGAAATGTACTTATTGGCAATGTAAATCAATTGGAACTTCGTAATGATATAGGTACTCTTTGGGAAAACTACGCAATTAGTGAACGGCTTAAATTGCAGCATTATCAGCGTACATTAGTGTATAACTACTTTTGGAGAACCTATGACCAGCAAGAAATAGACTGGATCGAGGACAGAGGTGGGAAACTATACGCTTACGAATTCAAATGGAACCCAAAGAAAAAAATCAAAGAACCCATCGCCTGGAGTAAATCCTATCCTGAAAGTCGTTTCTCAGTAATTCATCCGGATAATTTCTTAACCTGGATTGCCGGATAATGAGCGACCCACGCTGGAGGCATTGGCCTTTTTTCGCGAGCAGGGTGCTATTTGGGTGCGGTAAGAGGGCTCCTGGCTGCACGGTTAAGCTTTATTGCTGGTACGTTGCCATTGGCTGCGTAGAGCATCGGGCGTAGTGGGTGGAGCGACTGGAGAGAATTTAGAGACCACAGGGACTCAGAGACTGGTGTGGTTGCCTCCTTACTTTTCTTTTGATTGCAGGGTTAAGCTTTAATTCTGGCGCTTTGCCTTTGGCTGCATGGAGCATCGGGCGTAGTGCGTTGGGCGACTGATGATTGGCGACTTTCATTTCAGACCTGAAAAATCCCTTTTGGCGAAAGCCTAAAAGCCCCAGCCCCATTTAGCGCTGAGCATTTAGCATTTTTTTAATCTTCACCTTCCCTCTTCCAAATCCGAAATGGTAATTTAAGACCCCATATTCACTGGCAGCCAACACACGCATGAAAAACCGCATCCCCGATATCCTCCAATTCTACCGGGATATTTACCAGTTTGAGTTCAATACGGAGAAGATCTACAACTTTTTCTCGCAAGAGGTTAGCAATCGATATTTGCCGGCCAACTTCAAAGTG
>JASBTH010000569.1 GCA_030148525.1 Saprospiraceae bacterium
TCCTGAGCTCCCCCTGATCCCGGGTTTAGTTCCCGCTATTGCCGACTTTATTTTCGCCTTACCATAGACTACATTATCCAATGAAAGAACGCATAATCATTTACGGACACACTCAATTGGCAGCTATTGTCGCCGAATATATGGAACGGGAAGGAACCCGCGAAGTGATAGGCTTTGCCCAGCACGAACGTTTTATCGACAAGCAAAATATGTACGACCGGCCAATGCTTCCCTTTGAGCAACTGGCCAGTGATTATCCACCGGCTATTTTTCAGCTGCATGTACTGCTGGATTTTTCAAACCGCTACGATCTGGCACATATTCAGCAAACTTGTGCAGAGGCCAAAGAACAGGGATTTTCCTTGTATACATTTATCGATCAGGAGGCTTTTGTGGCGGAATCGGCCGTAGTGGGTGACAACTGCTGTCTGATGCGAGGCGCGCAGGTGGAACCATTTGCACATATCGACTCCAGTGTGCTGGTGCGACCGGGAGGGCATATTGGTCCTGGTGTACGGGTAGGTGCCTGGTCGCGCATTGGTATAAAAGCCCTCCTGACCGATAACGCACAAATACCACCTGAGTCGACTATCGCCGCCGGGGAGATCATGCGGACGGATGGGTAGTGATTACCAGAAAAATGCAGCCGTCAGGCTTGGCAATATTGGTAACTGATCCACCCGGTCATTCGTGATGCGGTCTACGTAAAAAATATTTGGACGGTCGTAGACATTACTCACACTGGCACTCATTTCCAGGCGGCTGTCCCCCGATTTATTCAGAAAGAAGGTACGTTGTACCGATAGGTCCAATCGATGATAGGCCGACAGCCGTCCTCCGTTACGCTCGTTGGAAAGCAGTACTCCCAGTGGGAAGTTACCGGTCAGTACCGATTGCCCCCGCAACAGATCCCGGGGCGGAATATCCTGATAAAAGCCCACCGTCTGTGTAAAGGGGAAAGCCGATCCCAGGTTCCAGCGCACCGAAGCCCGCCAGGCTTTGCGATCTCCCCAGGAATAAGCCCCGAGCAGGTTCAGGTTATGCCGGCGGTCGTAGACCGTGGGGTAGATCTGTGAACCATCGTCCCGTTCGGTCCACGCCAGGGCGTAGGCTGCCCACAGATACCAGGAGGAGGATCGATATTCGGCGGTGAGTTCGGCTCCGTAAGCTTCACCGGTTTCCACCAAAAAGTCGGGATCACTGCCTTGCTCTTTAGTGCGATTCAAATTGATAAGCTGTTGAAAGCCTTTATAATACCCTTCAGCCCGTACCTGTAATCGGTCGGTGACATCAAACTCCCAACCTGCCAACCCGTGCACTGCTCGCTGCAGATTACCGGAGGCTGTACTTCCGTCGGGTTGTGTGAGTTGTCCCTGGGGCCCGGCCAAAAAGCCAACAAAGAAATTCACCACATCTTCCTCATTGGTTGTTCCCAGGACATTTTGACTGTAGAGTCCCCCGGCAGCCTTAAACCGCATGCGATCACTGGCCAGAAATTTCACACCCAGCCTTGGTTCGGGAGATAACTGAGATTGTGCGGCATAATAGTGCATGCGCAAACCGGGTTCCAGTATCCAGGACCCGGCTCGTACCTGATACCGCGCATAACCCGCTATTTCGGAGGTGAAATCACGTTGTTGCACCGTTTGTCCTAACGGATTATTGAAGGAGAAATCAGTGTTGAATCCATGGAAGTCGAGCCCGTATCGCAGTTCGCTCCCGGCACCGAAATACGTAAAATGCAACTGCGCCGTATAACTGACCACTCCACTGGTGCGCGGACCGGCACCCTCTTCTTCCAGCGCCGTCAGGTAATCCGTGTAGCCCACTACTCCATCTACGACCACGTTGGCGTTGGGGGGTACCAATCGAAAATTGGCACCGCCTCCCGACACCTGCCAATTGAGGGAGGCAATGTCCGGTACGGAAAACGCATCGGTGAAATGAAGGCCAAATACATCCAGTTCGCTTCCCGTATTACCACTAAACGAAATTTTCCCGTACATATCTCCATACGAAAAGGGCAAACCGGCCGACTCATCGCTGGCACCTTCACTGGCGAGGATGGCCCGATCAGCTGCGTAGGGATATAGAATAGGTGAGGTTTCATCCAGGTACCCATATTTGCCCGTCAACAGAAGGGATACACTATTGGGCCTTTCATCGGTGGACGGCACAATGGGCCCCTCGATCAGCGTTCGCGCCTGAAAAGGGCTGGCAGAAACCAATCCGTGCCAATTCTTTTTATTGCCGGTGCGGGTCTTAATACCGAGTACGGCAGAGAGTCGACCTCCGTGATCGGCCTGAAAACCACCGGTCAGCACATCAACCGATTGAATAGCCTCGGATTCAAACACACTGAACAGGCCAATGGAGTGAAAGGGATTGTAGATGGTCAGTCCATCGAGTAACACCCGTGTCTGAGAGGGCGCACCTCCCCGCACGAACAATTGCCCGCCCTGATCACCGCTGCTTACGATTCCCGGCAAAACGGTCAGATATTGGGCTATATCCGGCTCGCCACTGATGGACGGTAGTATGGCTATTTCGGCCGGTTCCAGACGACGAACCGACATATTCACGGTCGAGCGGGCCCGTTCCCGGCGAGCGGAAACATCCACTGTTTCCAGGTCAAGGGCTGTTGGGACCAGGGAGATTCGCCGATAGTAGATCCGGCCATCTTCGACCGTAAGTGTAGTATCCATTGGGGCATACCCCAGATAAGAAACCTGGAGATTCCAGGTGCCGGCCGGCACATCAGTCAGGGCAAAGAAACCCGATTCGTCGGTTGTGGCTCCCAAACCTGTACCTGGCAGTTGAACAGCGGCAAAGGGAATGGGATCGCCCGACTGATTATCATATACATTTCCCCGGACCACGGCACTTTGCGCAGTAACATTCGATAGGAGTCCTCCCAGGAAGATCAGGGTCAATAAACATCGATACATTCAGGTGTAACATTTGCCGCAAGATAGCACCTTTGGCCAGGGTTGGCCAAACGGATCTTGGCAAACAACCGACCAATCGGGCTCTTACAAACCAACCTCCCGCCGAAAGGATTGGAAATCAGGGTGAATACGAATATAGGCCAAATAATCTAATGCGAGAATTCGGTCTTTACCCGTCAGATCACAGGCCAGGGCCTGGCGCAGAGCATCGTAGCAGTCACCGGGACGCTCCTCCAGGGAGGCGATACAGGCCCGGTACAGCCATCCTTCCGGATCTTTGGGATTAGCACGCAATAACTGATCGACCAGCCGGGTGGCTTCCGGCAGGTCGTATTCCTGCAGCTGCTGATAAGCAGCTATACGATAGCGTTCCTCGGCTCTCTTTTGGGCACCTTCAAGGTTGGTTTCCGCTACAATATCCAGATTCCCCATACCATCCATCTCGCATATTTGTCCCCCTATCACAATCCCTTGACGCAGAATGTAACAGTGAATTACAAACCCCATCATCATCTTGGTCAATATTTCCATTTCGTAGGGCACCCCCTTGTATTGGAAAGAGTCAACGGTCTTGAACCGGGTTACATTCCGCTTTTCCAAAACCAGGTCGTCGTTGGCAAAAACCTTCTCCTTACCCGTCATGGTTGACAACCACACCCGAATGATCGCATTTTCGTCGTGAAATACAAAGGTGATACCTGAAGCCGAACTCGCGGTGGACTCCGTTGGAAATTGCTTCATGAAATGCTCTGGTCTAGCTAAATTCTAAAACCCCTGCACCCAGTCGCAGGACTACGGGTTTTTCGTCGGTACAATCGACTACTGTACTGGGCGTATTGCCTCCCGGCCCGGAATCGACAACTATGTCGACCAGCTTCTTAAAGTCCTCATAAATATCTTCGGGGTCGGTGAAATATTCCAGGATCTCATCATCTGATTTGAGGGAGGTGGTCAGGATGGGACGCCCCAGCTTTTCAATAATCGCCTGTGGCACCTGATGATCCGGCACCCGGATACCGATGGTTTTCTTGCGGTTTTTGAACATCTTCGGCACACTGTTGGCTGCGTTCAACACGAACGTGAATGGTCCGGGAAGATTTCGTTTCAACAGGCGAAAAACGGGATTATCAATTTGCTGTGCATAGTCAGAAACCTGACTGATATCACTGCAAATCATCGCCAACATGGCTTTCTTAGGATCCAGTCCCCGTAATTGACAAATGCGTTCTACTGCTTTAGCATTTTCAATATCGCAGCCCAATCCATAAACGGTATCGGTGGGATAAATGATGATTCCTCCATCTTTCAATGCGTCGACAACCTGATCGATTTTACGTCCTTCGGGATTATCAGGGTTGATCTTGAGTAGCATAGGCAGGGATTTAATGATTAGCAATGGGTATACACCAATGAATGGTGCACTCCTTCCGGTAAAATAGGAAAAAATCCAGGCTGAAAAAAAGTAAGAGAACACCTATAATCACTGGGCATCCAGTGTCAGGTATTCCCGTCCGGCGCGAGCGGGGTGTACCCGGGCACTGATCGGCCCCTCAGCCACCAAAAAATACTGCAAATCGGCTGCATTGGGCAATCTT
>JASBTH010000572.1 GCA_030148525.1 Saprospiraceae bacterium
CCCGAGAAGTCCCTGCCTTCAATATCCTGGTAGTAGAATTGCTTGACATTCGTTTCGAAGCGACCTTTCAGCAGGTTTATCAGGCGTTGCTGCTTTTGTATGGTAGCTGTCTTGATCGAGTCGACCTGAGCGATTTGGGCATTGAGGGTATCTTGTTCCGCCACCTTGAGGCTAAAGACCGTGAGCAGTTTACTGATGTCGATCTGGTCACCCGTCAAGTTTGCCTGAAATTCCAGAGAAGCTCGCTGGGAGTTGGTAGAGTCGGCGAAGAGTACAGGGATTATGTTAAAGGCCGTACCCTCCAACTCCATATCACTATTGGCTCCGATCAGTTTGAGGCCGTTTACCACCAGTTGGTTTCCGTTGAGATCGAGGGTGCCCCTGTCGAATACCATCTGCTCATCATTGATGGTTAGGCTGGCATCGTCGAATTCAAGGCGACCAGAAGATTGAACGCGGCTTATTCTCGACGTGCGGATCATATCTTCGTATCGTCCCTGGATGCGCAGATTCTGCAATTCGAGTTCTCCACTACCGTCAGTTATGCTGGGGCTGCCCAATAGGCCATAAACGGCTCCCATAGGTACAGCACCGTTCAGGGAAAAGTCGATACGGGGATCGTCGAGGTTTTGCACTTCCAGTTGCATTTCGGTAAGCTGCCGGTTGAGGTAGCCCGTAAAGTCGCGAATGGCCAGTACGGTAGTTTCCTGATTGCGGTCTTTCCCGTTTTGAAAAGAGGCCTTAAAGGAGACATCCTTAAAGTCGCTGGGCATAGAGGGGTGGATTAACCGGCCCTGATCCAGGCTCAGATTGGCCCGTATTTCGGGTGACTGGGAGCGAGTAGCCGGCCCCTTGATCGTAGCCTGGAAAGTAAAGGAACCACGAGAGCGAAAATCACCCAGGGCTCGGCTCAGGTTTTCGGGCAGTAACTGCAAAACACCTTCAATGCTACCCTCCTCATTATTGACCAGCAGATCGTAGTAGAGACCCTCTTCCCAATTCTCCGTTACGCCGCTAATCGAAAAAGCGTTACCATCTACATCGACTTCCACCTGATCGAGACGGTAAATGCCTTCGGTCAGGTCGACCTGTAAGGCGGCCTGATAGCCGATCTGTTTGCGTACCAGATACCGGGTGTCACCCACCTGGATTCCCTTTGCGAGCAGCCTGGCATCACTCTCCATGGTAAATGTTTGGGAGGAGAAGGCACCGGAAAAAGTAGCCCGGTCGACGAGCAGGCTCACACGTTGATCCGTTTGTTGATTATCATAGGTGAGGTCTATATCCTCCAGGATGGCCTCTTCGAGCTTGATACCCGTATTAGAGGCAGAGGAACTTTCAGGCTGTCCGGAGGTGCGGAACACATCGTAGTTATTGACTCCACGCTGATCGATATGGAGGGCCAATAATCCCTGGCTTACTTTTATGGATTTCACCTCGTAGTTGGAGCTCAGTACGCTCAACAGACCAAAACGGAAGGAAAGGGTTTGGGCCTCGATCAGGGCATCGCCGTAGGTATCGTCGAGGCGAACATCGCGCAGGTTGGCGGCGAGGTAAGGGAACGTGCGCAGGGCGGTCAGGTCCATGTCCCCGACGGTCAGCTCGGTAGTGAGTTGTTGGTTTAGCAGACTGATGATCCGGTCACCGATCTGCTTTTCGAAAAGAGAGGTGAGGGCTATGGACAGTCCAACCAAGACGACCAAACCGATGAATAAAATGAGGAAAAACTTCCGCAGAAAGCGTTTCATATGGTTTCTGGCTTTTACCGAAAGGTACTTAAGTCTTTGATACAACGCTGGATATAGGTATAAAAAGGATAAATGAGCTTATTTTTTTTAATTTTTTGGCAATACCTATTGCGTAGAAATGGGAATGCTTATATATTTGCACTCGCTCGAAGAAACGGATACATCCCCACAGATGTTGTTTCAGCCAAAACGGGAGATTAGCTCAGTTGGTTCAGAGCACCTGCCTTACAAGCAGGGGGTCACTGGTTCGAGTCCAGTATCTCCCACCACGAAGAGGTTTTTCCGCAAAGGAAAGCCTCTTTTTTTATTCCATTCCACCGCTCCCTGAAGGCGAAATATTCCACAGTGTTTCGATGTGATCACCCCAGCAGGAACTCTGGGTTAATTCTGGTAAGCGCAATTGGCAGGAAGCCAATAGGTCAAAGGAAAGGGGCTCCAGACGGCAATGGTAATTATCCATGTAAATAATGTTGCCACCGGTGCTTTCAGCCAGGCAAATGTACTCGGCAAAGGCATTGGTATTATTGATCGTGGTCGACAGGAAGGTCAGTACATTTACAGTAATCCCCTGATCGGAGAGTTCCTCGGCAAATTGACAAACATCGACCCCGCCTACCCGGCACGTATTAGCGCCGTCACTGATGAGAAAGATGGTTTTCTGCTGCTGACTGGAGTCGGAAAAAAGCTCGGGCGTGGCAACCAGGCGGCTCAGTAGCGGTGTGGTACCGTCGGGAATCAGGAATCGAAAACGCGTATCCAACTCATCCCGTTCGATGGAACCGGTAGGGCGCCAGAAGTCTGGTTCCGAGTTGCAGGTGCCACCAATGGTTGCAAAACCGTATTGTTTACCTTCCGGAAAAGCTTTCAGGGCTTTGCGGGCCAGTTCTTTCATTACATCGAAGCGATTGGCATTCATGCAGATAACTTGTTCCTGTACCATGGAACCCGAAATATCCACCAAAAAGAGAATCTCATCGAAGTCGGGCAACTCCAGCTCATTGATCAGGCGGATGTGCATGTCGAGGAAGGTGGGTTGATATTCTTTCCGGTCCTGGATGGGCGTCAGTTCGCTGGTGGCAAATTTGGGCGAACGCCCGAGAGTGTCGCAGAGCACCTGGTAATTGGCCCGTGCGGCCGGATTGCCCGGATCCAGGGCGAGCGCTGATTCAAAGTGTTGGAAAGCGGCATCCAGGTCCCGTTCGTGTACGTGAAAGTGAGCGGGCATATCGCCACGACGGTGGGAATTACGAGCTTGGTTTTGTACTCGTAAATACCCGAGGGTATTCTCGAAAATACTGGCGGCGGTCGAGTCGTTGGGAAGGTTGTACAACCCCAAACTCACTTCCCGGAAAGCCTTATCAAAATCGTGGTTATACGCATAGACGAGGCCCGAGAAAAAATTGGAGAGGGCCTGTTTACGCTTTACTTCCGGATCGTCGAAAGGAATGACACGCCGTGCTTTGGAGATGACTTCGAGTGCTTCCGATAAATTACCACGCTGCCCGTGGGTGAGGCCGTAGGATACCGCGAAGTAAAAGTTTTCCGGCAGGATGTTATAGGCCCGCTTGAAATACTGGTCGGCTTTTTTTACCTGTCCTTCGGCGTAGGAAATACTACCCTTATAATGAAAGCTGTAAGCTGCTTTCCGGTTAACTGGAAGGTGTATGGAGGTTAGCGATAGCCATAGTAAGGCTACAACCAGCAGAGAGGACCACGGGTGTTTCGACATAGTATGTTTAGATCGTCGTGAGCCCTGAAAATACCTTTTTTCCAAGAAGGCCAAAAGGTATAGTTTGCCTATAACTAAATAAATAGAAACGGGAGCACATTGACGCACTCCCGTTTGGACAGGCTTTAAGAATAATCTTGATCAAGATCCACGTACTGTATTGTCAGTTTCACGATCGGGATCGGGTTGGTTATCGGATGATTGTTTGTGATCGACCCCGACCAGGGACGGACTTAAGGAAAAGCTACCCCGGTTAGTTAACTGCCCGTGCCAGGGATAGTCAGCTTGGGTAGGAGCACCCAAGCCGGGCTGGCGGCCTTCGGTTTGTCGATTGCGGTACATGCGGGCAACCGTAAAGAAATAAGCGACCCAGGCAATAAGGGCAGCGCCGATTAACAGGAGGGTTATCCAACGCATCTGCGGACTCCACGGTATATCCAGACCCAGTGATTCGCTGAGCCGCTTGGGGGCCGGGTGGTTTTGCATCCCATAGGATTGCTGTGCCAGAATTGAGGTGTGCAGACAAAGGATGGCCAATATACTGATCCCGCTTTTATATGTTTTTCTCATGGCTTGTGATTGCTTGTTCAAATGATGATCCATCAAGCAATAACAGTCTGTGTCTCATAATGTAAGACATAATTAGCCACATTGCAAGCTGAGCGAGTAATTTGTCGGCGATAGCAGTGTGTAGCCGTATAATTATTGGTCACAAGATAACCGGGCGGATGATTATATCCACTCTGCGGTTTTTACGCCGTCCATCCCAGGTGTTGTTATCATAGACGGGGTTGAGTTCTCCGAATTCTTCGATGGTAATTTGCTCGCGCATAATTCCCTCGTGCAGGAGGCGTTGCAGGGCCGACATACAGCGGCGATTTGAAAGCCATTGGTTGTATTCCAGGCTCCCGATATCATCAGTATGTCCGTGTATACTGATGATCTGGTGTTCTACATCGGGAATGCTTTCCAGCCATTTATGGAGATCGGCAGCTTGTTCTGAATCGATGTAGTAGCTACCACCACCGAAATAAATACTGAAAATTTGGTATTCGGGACCTTCGTCATCAATGACTTGTGTCCAGGATTGCCAGGGTAGGAATAACAGTAGGAGGAGGCACAGCCGGTAGTACATAGGGAGCAACTTGTCGGGTTAATCATTGATTCATCCATAATATAATGATTAACAGGCAATCATGTTGCGGAAATAGACCAATAGGGAAAGGAGTTTACCCAAACAGGATAAAGCGGGCGGCGATGAGCTGAGCCGTAAAACCGATCAGGAATCCTCCGAACAGGTCCATGGGCTCGTGTGCTTGCAAATACAAACGAACAGACCCCACTATGCCCGACAGAAAAATAAGGATGAGGAAGAGGGTGAGGAGATTGATCTGCACGGGCCCCAGCCACGGTAATGGTATCTCGAGTAATTGGTAACTACTCTGTATCATCAGCAGAAATACCATCCCCAGCCATCCGCCCATACCGACAGCGTGGGCGGAAATCTTGGAGAAGATATTAATAAAGAAGGCCAGAAAGAGTCCGATGACCGCACCCAGTACGAAGCTGGTATACAGGTCGGGAATCAGGGGATTGGTGAGGAAGTTGCGAAACATCCACAAATAAAAAATACCGGTTACGATATACGGTCCGTATCGGTCCTCCCGGGTTGGCAACTCTATGGAACTCGACAACCCCAGAAAGGTCAGCATTGCCACCGCGAAAGCAGGGATGAAAAAAGTGGAAATAAAGACCCGAAGCAGCAGTACCCGCCCTTCCATATCGGATATATGGCTTATGCCAAAAAGGAAGGGATCGACTAACAATAAGATCACCAGCATATAGCTGAGGATCAGTAGTGGATGAAACAGCAGAGAAATGCCTTTGGCCAGGATACGCATAGGAGGTATTTCGATCGGGGGCAAAGATAGTAAATAACAGGTATGAGGTTTGAGGTATGAGGTTTGGGGTTTGGGGTTTGGGGCGATAGGTCAGGTTACAGGTAACCTCACACCTCACACCTCATACCTCAAACCTGATAAACATTCACTATTTTTAGCGAAAGCGACTTGCAGAGAGGTGATAGGGATCGGCTAGTACCTTCCACAACCATTAGTAGTTATGGATCTGAATGAGTTTTTTCAGCGTATCCTGTTCAGTAACGAAAACTTCACCATTTCGTTGGGAGACGTCATGGGGGCGACCATACTATTGCTGGGATACTTGCTGATTCATTGGCTATTAGTGTGGCGGTGGCTGCCCAATTTTCTGGAGCGCATTGGCAAAACTGCAGAGGAACGCAAGCGTATCTTCCGTCGCTTTTTGTTTAGTGCGGTCACCTTTATCCTTTACGTGCTCATTGCTTTCAGTGGGTACGAATTCGATCAGTTGCGGTACGATTTAGAAACGGAACGCGGTGGTATTCATTTGCGGATCGATTCGGTGCTCCTTTGTTTGTGGATTATCCAGTTGGCCCGGTTGATGACTATGGTCTTCACCGAGCTATTTGCCTGGGGACCCAAAATAGATAAGCCCAAGAGCCCCATAACCCTCCATCACCGTCCGGTGCGGGATCGGACGCGAGCGGCCAAGCGGGCTTTCAAGTGGTTTGTATATACCCTGACCGCTTTGATCGTATTCGGGATCCTCGACATTAGCTACGA
>JASBTH010000546.1 GCA_030148525.1 Saprospiraceae bacterium
TTGACCTCTTTTATTCAAAAAGTAGCTTAATAAAAAGGATCATCAACAAAATGCACACCGGCTATGTCTGTCTCCTTGGTCGCCAGCCACAGCGGGTGTACAGACGTTTGAACTAAATTATTTCCCTTAATCATGTGAATAATTTCGATAAGAGAAAACCCATTAAGCATGGCGAAGAGCCCGCTTTTCTTAAATCCCAATCCCACTTTATTGTATATGTAACAGCCCCTTAATTGCTCAGACCACCAGACAATTACTAAAGCAAACACATGCAACAGATCTCTTTTTGGCAAACATGGGTAGTGGCAGGCTTACTGATGGCGATGCCCGCAATCGTCACCTCACAGGACGGTGAGCTCACGCTTGATGACCTGTTCGCCACGCCAAAACTGACAGGAACAACCCCGTCACGGCCGACGTGGGCGCCGGACAGCGAGCATTTTGCCTTTTCCTGGAGTGAACCAGGAAATCCCGGACGTGGCCTCTGGGTTTCCACAAGCGATGGGAAGGACGTGCGCCTCTGTTCCGATACCGCCTCCGCGTCCGTGCGCGATATAGCCTGGGCCGGCGCGAACATCATCGTCAGCCTGCGAGGCGGCCACCTATGGGAGACATCGCTGAACCAGGGTGAGGATATCCTGTTAATGCCGGTCGAGGCAGGTGCCCATAACCTGTCGGTATCGCCAGGTGGCAATCAGGCAGCGTATATAAAGGACGGTGACCTGTGGCTTGCGGATTTCCCTTCCAAACAGAATCGACAGCTCACTGAAATTGGCATTGCCAGTCTCTCTAGCTTAACGCAGGGGCGCTACAGCCGGCCGGAACGGGAAATTGGTCCCGGCATCTGGAGCGGGCCAACGTACAAGTGGTCCCCGGATGGCAAGGCCATCGCGTTTCACGTCGTTGACCGACGCGAGATGCGAAAGGTGCCGTTCCCGGATTACCTCGCCACCGAGACCCATCCCAATGAGGTGCGCCGGGGTTACCCGGGCGACCCCAACGAGATTCGCAGGGTGGGCCTGCTCGATTTAGAAAGTGGCAATATTACGTACCTCGATTTGCCAGACCCGCAGGCTAATCAAGTCATTGACTTCAATTGGTCACCGAACGGTACGCTGCTGGTTGATATCGCATCTGATGATGCGGTTGAACGTAAGTTGTTTGTCGTTGCGCCCGGTGAAAGCCAGGTGCGTGAGATTTGGCGGGGTGTTCGGGAGAGCCGCATGTACACCTCGTTTGGATCTGCCTGGCATCCGGATGGAAAGCAGGTCGTTTTCTTAAGCGATAGGGGTGATCGCTACGGCTTGTATACGATCGATGCCTCACCGTCCGGGGATCGTCCGCAGCTCCTGACAGATCCGTCCTACGATGTGCTGTCCGCTCCGAGTATTGCTGGTGGCGCCCTGTTTTATGCCGGCAACGGCGTTAATCCGTACGAACAACACGTGTATCGCCTTGATCTGTCCGGTGGCGGCCCCGAGCAGGTGACGCGCCTTGCGGGCCGGAACGATGGCTACCCCTCACCGGATGGCCGGCACCTGGTGTTCATGCACAGCAACGACACCTCACCGCCCGAGCTTTACGTGATGAGCAGCGAGGGGGGTGACGCTACGCGGGTAACCCACTCGCCCTTGCCCGCCTTCACGGAGCGGACCTGGGCGGCTGCGGAATACGTTAGCTTTCCCAGCCTTGTGGATGACTACACGCTGCATGCCCGGATTCTGAAACCTGCCAACATGCAGCCCGGCACGAAGTATCCAGTGCTGTTTGGGCCCGTGTATTCGAATACAGCGAGGAACCGCTGGGCTGGGAACTACAGCCTCGTACAGCAGTTGCTGGTCAGGAAGGGGTATATTGTCGTGCAGGTGGACTCACGAGGCAGCAATGGTTATGGCCGGGCATTCCGTGAAGAATTTCTGCTGGGCTTTGCCGGCCAGGACATTGAGGATTATGCGAGTGCCGTTGCCTACATGGAGTCACTGGATTATGTCGATCCAGATCGCATCGGCATCTGGGGCAGCAGTTACGGTGGCACCCTCTCCGTTTATTCGCTGTTGATGAAGCCGGGCTTATTCCAGGTAGGAGTTGCTGCCGCAGCGGCTGTTGACCCGGCGTTCTTTGGCACGGACGACGTCGCGATTGTTCGCCGCCCACAGACCCACCCGGAGATATTCGAAAGGAAAGCGCTCCACTATGCAGCGAATCTGGAGGATAAACTCCTGTTCATCCACGGCATGCAGGACCAGGTGGTCCCCTTCAAGACGACGGCTGTGTTAGCGGAGGAACTGATCAAACAGGGCAAAGACTTCGACTTTGCGTTTGCACCGGGTGCGACGCACGCATGGAGCCGCGAGCGGCATTACAATCGCTACCTGTTTGGCAAGATCATCGAATACTTTGACCGGCACTTGGGGGTGCCGTCTGAGTAGAGGATTGCAAGCGTCTTCTGAGGAACGCAGGACAGGTCTTTGGAACGAACGCCGCATCACAAAGCCGTTAATAGTTGACCGGATACGTGTGAGTGCCGGCCTTGCGCAGGCAGCAAAAGCCAGTCCGTGCTGGTTTCGGTTTGGTCTTCTTTCACTCCCAATCCTCCTCTTCCAGTTCGAAAAGAGCATTGACAGGCAGGTCGAAAATTGCAGACAAGCGCAGCGCCAGGACCGTGGAGGGGACATACTTCCTGGATTCGATGGCATTGATCGTTTGCCGGCTAACTTTTGCCTGCTCAGCTAAGGCAGCCTGAGTAAGCTGATGCCGGGCCCGTTCGATTTTCAGGTTATTCTTCATGAGCCATCTGTTTTTGCGTACGGTACATCATCCAGTGGCAGCGAGATATGTCTGAGAGCTATGAAGACATGTTGGCATTTACTGCTCTTCCACCAGGTATCTCCCCCAATCCCCCAAAGTTTTAAAAATGGGTACGAGCTCTTTACCTTTTTCGGTTAGGCTGTATTCCACACGAGGGGGCGATTCGGGGTAGGATGTCCGTTTAATCAACCCATCATTAATCATTTCTGACAGATGATCGGTAAGGACTTTTCTCGAAATATCAGGGATCAGGTAATCTAACTGTCCAAATCGTCTATTAGGTGCCTTTCCAAGATTTAATATGATTATCGGCTTCCACTTCCCTCCAACTATTTTAAGTGCAGCTGTTAGTGGGCATTTTTTGAGGTCTACTTTCTTCATTTTTTCTATTAGTTACAAGCGGGTAACCACTTTTTTAAGCAATTCATTCTCAAAAGTAACAATAGGTTATTGATAAAAGTAACTTTACGTAACTAAGGTTAAATTGAATCAAATTTTTAAAAAGATCTAAATGAAAAAGAAAATTCTCAAACGCTTACTAATTATCATTCCAAGTGCAATAATTCTCCTGATTATAGGGAGAGTGGCCTTCGTGAATATTGACCAGAACAAGGAATTTGATTACCATAGCACACTCCAAAAAAGTATCAAGCTATGGTCTGATGATTTTGAATCAAATGGTCCTATTCCAACAGAATTTACGGGTTTGGGTGAAGAGGTATCTCCATCGCTGTATTGGGATAATCTGCCGTCAGGCACCAAATCTTTGATGATTACGACAGTGGATTATGACGGACCTTCGCCCAATTTTAAATTAATGACCATAGACCATTTTGTCGCTTTCAATATCGACCCCACGATCAACCGACTTGATAAAGCCATAACAGTAGAAGAGATGGAAAAACAAGGTATGAGATTAGGCCTGAACATCAATGGTGGAGTAGGTTATGTCGGTCCTAATCCTCCCATGGGAATCCACAAATACTATTTCCGAATTTATGCGCTATCAGTTCCAACCGTGGATTTGGTGAAGCCTTCGAGAGCAGACCTTATGGAAGAAGTGAAAGATCATATCCTCGCATATGGAGAATTAATTGGCACCTATAAAATCGAGGATTAAATGAGAAAAATAAAAAAAGCAAT
>JASBTH010000547.1 GCA_030148525.1 Saprospiraceae bacterium
TACTCGACTCGAAGTGGTTTGGATTCCCAAACCACTTCGTTGTCGGTATAATAGACATTTGCAGTCCAAAGGATAAATCCCAAACCCGCTCTTAATTAAAAATTAATCATTAAAAATTAGGCATTTCAATGAGATCCCTCCGTTCCCACCGCATTGGTGGTCCAGCTTCTTTACAACTCGATCAGATTGAGCCATTATCTGCCGGTAAAGGAGAGGTGGTGGTAGCCGTAGATGCCTGCGGTGTCAATTTCCCGGATTTATTGATCATTCAGGATCAGTATCAATTCAAGCCGGAGCGTCCCTTTGCACCGGGCGGAGAGGTTGCCGGTACCGTAGTGGAAGCGGGTGAAGGCGTAGGTCAAATAAAGCCAGGCATGCGTGTTCTGGCGCTTTGCGGTTGGGGAGGCTTCGCCGACCAGGTAGTGGTGGCGGCTAACCGTGTTTTTCCCGTTCCGGATCAGTTGGATTCCGTGACAGCAGCAACGACGCTCTATACGTACGGTACTGCACTGCATGCACTTCAGGATCGCGCACAGCTGCAGCAGGGAGAGACCGTGCTGGTGCTGGGGGCTGCCGGAGGGGTAGGCCTGGCGGCAGTGGAGCTGGCCACCGTTATGGGAGCGACGGTCATTGCCGCGGCTTCTACAGACGAAAAATTAGGCGTTTGTCGGGAGAAAGGAGCTGCTCAGACTATCAACTACGCGAAAGAAGACCTGCGCGAACGGATGAAAGAGATTACCGGTAAAAAGGGAGTCGACGTAGTCGTAGATCCAGTGGGCGGGACCTACGCTGAAGCGGCCCTGCGCAGTATGGCGTGGGAAGGTCGTTACCTGGTAATTGGCTTTGCTGCGGGGGATATTCCCAAGCTGCCCTTCAATGTACCTCTGCTGAAGGGGTGTTCAGTGATGGGGGTTTTCTGGGGGAGCTTTGCAGAGAAGAATCCGGGTCAGAACCTGCAAAACCTAATGCAGCTTATGCAGTGGATGCAGGTGGGTAATATCCGTCAGAAAATACATGGTCAATACACCCTGGAGGAAGCGCCAAAAGCCCTGCAAGATATGGCCGGCCGGAAAGTGCAGGGCAAGGCCGTGGTGGTCATGCGGGAACTTCAGCCGCCGGCTTCAAAAGCAACATCTGCACCAAAACCGCAAGCAACGGAACAACCGGAGTCCGCCCCTAGGCCCGACGGACCACTACAATTAGGGTCTCTGGACGAGGTCAAAGCCTACCTGGGCAAATCAATTGGCAGGACTGATTGGATGGCCATCACTCAGGAAATGATCAACCATTTTGCCGATGCGACCGGTGACCATCAGTGGATCCACGTCGACGAGGAGCGTGCTGCCCATGAACTTCCCGAAGGTCGCTGCCTGGCGCACGGCTATATGTCACTCTCCCTGATCTCTAAGAACGTATACGAACTGATCAATCTGGATAATGTCCGCCTTTCGTTCAATTACGGCACTAACCGGGTGCGTTTTCCACAGGCTGTCTACGCGGGCGATCGCCTGCGTATGCACGCTACTCTGGATAAACTCGAACCCCGCGCCGACGGCGGAATGCTGATCGGATTATCCTGTACGATGGAGGTCGAAGGGAAGGAGAAACCGGCCTGTGTAGCGGAGGTGATGAGTGTGGTATACATCTCCTGAAGATTAAAGATGAGTAGAAGCTAGATAGAAGATGCGGACTCGGATCTTGTCTTCTATCCAGCTTCCAAAAGTCTGACCTCTTTTAATAGAAAAATTGCTCCGATACAATCTTTCCGTCTTCCACCTTATAGACGCAAATCTCATCCATCTTCATACGCCCCTGCTCTTTGAAGGTGGCATCGAGCATCATGGAAACGGTAAAGTGATTTCCGGCGACAATGGGATCCGATACGGAGCTATCGTGGAACTCTTCCATCATCTCCCCAAATTCTTTGTCTTTTTTGAGCAAAGCCTCCTTGCCTTCGGTACGCTTTTGAGGTACCTGCGGGTAGTCGGGTTCGATTGCTACGGCGTGATCGGCAAATAATTCCTTGTACGCATCGGCACTTTTGCCTTCGCGGCTAAGAGTGACCAGGCGGTCAGCGACTTCTTGTGTAGTCATGGTTGGGTGATTTTAGGTTATTGGTTAATGATTGGCTTGGTGAAAACAAAATGTTTTAACTGCAAACGATATCGTTTGTTTTCTGATAAAAATCCAGTAGTTAGGTAAAAAACTGGTATTTAGAATTTGGTATACGATACCCATCCTACTACCAAATACCCAACACCAGGAACAATTGATAACCCTGCGGGAAGAAACGCCTAGCCATTGATCCGTTTTTCGGGACAAATTGGATGATGTATTACGCACGACAGTACGGATTCTATTCTTCATCTAAATTGACTATCATGAAATATATCTGGCAAAAAACATCCCGCACCGTACCCACAAATTCCGTAACCGATGGGCAGGCATGTCCCAACTGTTGGGGAAATCAGGAGTACGCCTGTACTTATCTCGATAAAGGACAGCGAGGCCCTAAAGCCTTTATCGGTCGCTTTGTAGAAAAATACCTAACCGGCATTCAACCGGCACCGGCCGTGATTCGCCCTATCTGTGTGCCTTTTACCAACCAAAGAAGCTGATCGGCTATGGTGCTGAAGTTCATCAATAGCCGCCAACAGAGCCACCTTACCCTCACGACTACCGATCGGTACGCCGATCACTCAGCGGAGAATGGATTCAAGATCATCTGGAATCAGGCTGATACGTTTCGGGGCCTGGTGGATAATACGGAAGTGACCCTGACGGCCAACGAAGTATTGACCCTGGCCCCGAATCAACAGCTGCGGGTGGTAGAGCCCGGAAAAGGCGTGGTATTTCAGTATAACCGCAATTTTTACTGTATCCTCGATCACGATCAGGAAGTCGGCTGTGTAGGTCTGCTGTATTACGGTTCCCGTCAGACCCCTGTTATCAGGTTGAGTGCCGAGAATCAGCGCAAATTCAGTCTGCTGCTGGAAGTCTTTAAAGACGAGTTTGCTACCCGCGATAATATTCAGGAAGAGATGTTGCAAATGTTGCTTAAGCGCCTCATCATCCTTTGTACTCGTCTGCTGAAAGAACAAGAGAATATTACCGGTAGCCAGCATCAGCTGGATCTCATCCGGCAATTTCACGTCTTGGTAGAAATGCACTTTCGCGAAAAACAAAGGGTGGCTGATTACGCCGAGCTACTGCACAAATCACCCAAGACGCTGGCTAACCTTTTTGCGCAACACAGAGAGCCTTCTCCGCTGCGGCAAATCCACGAGCGCATCGCTCTTGAAGCCAAACGCCTGTTGTTGTTTACTGATCGCTCCATCAAAGAGGTGGGGTACGAGCTCAATTTCCTGGAGGAGGCTCACTTCAGCCGCTTTTTTAAGCGGCTCACCGGGGTAACACCTTCCGCTTTTCGCGAGGAAAAGGTGAAGGTCGGTAATATCTAAATGCCGGGCTTATCCCGCTACGGGAAGTGAATCCTCTGACTTTTGGTAGTTGCGTATCAGCAGTCTTACCGAGGTGCCATTGGTGCTTTTTATGTCGAGGTCGGCCTTTAGCTTTCGCTGAAATGCTTCGATCAGTTGGTAACCAAATGACTGGGACCGGTCTTGTTGATCCAGTTGTTGCATGCCGATGCCGTCATCCCGTACAATTAACTCTAATCCATCGGTTTGCTCCCGGGCTTGTATCCAGATCCGGCCATCGCGACCATCCGGGAAAGCGTACTTCAGGGTATTGGTGAGTAACTCGTTCACGATGAGTCCCAGTGGCACCACACTATCTACATCGAGCATTATGGGCTCCACATCCGTTTGCCAGTGGATGGTCGAATCGCCCGTTTGGTATGTCTCCAGCACACTCTGACATAATCGCTCCAGATAATCCGAGATGTTTACACCGGTCAGGTTGTCGCGCCGGTACAGGCTCTGGTGGATCAACGACATGGATTGTACACGGGCCCTTCCTTCCCGCAGTACTTCGGAGGCTTTTTGATCTTTGATCTTGCGGGCCTGCAGATTGAGCAGGGAGGAAACGATCTGCAGATTGTTTTTTACCCGGTGGTGGATCTCTTTCAGCAGTACTTCCTTTTCCCGCAGGGCTTTGGTTATGACACCGTGTTGGTTTTTAACCTTTTGGTAAAAGCGCCATATTACGAGCAATAGTCCGAGAATCAGCAGCAATATGGTACCACCACCGTACAGCAGCAGTCGTTGCCGGCTTAACCGGGCTTCCTGCAGCTCATTCTGAGTGCTGAGCAGCTCTATCTGCCGGTCCTGTTCTTCTTTCTGGTATTGGGCGTTGAGTTCAGTTACTCTCGAAGCCAGTAGCTCGTCAAACTCAGTTCGCTGTTGCTTCAGTTTGATACGCTGGTACCTGGCAGCTTCTTCGTACATGCCCAATTTATAGGTGCTGCGAATCAGTGTGTTCAGGACGGTATTGGATTCTTTGCGGTAGTCATTGGCCAGAGCCTCTTCGTAGCTTTGCTCCAGCATGGCCATTCCTTCCGATCGTCGGCCCAGGTACAACATGGTACTGCCCAACAATCCGCGCAGCCCGACGAGATCCTCTGAGGAACCCTGTTCTTCTTTCTGGGCGATGGAACGGGATAGGTATTCCTCCGCTTTTTCATAGTTGCCGGCGTGGAGTAACAGGTTCCCGATATTTCCTTCGAGGGTGGATACGCCGTGCGGATCCCCTACCTCCCGGTTGATGGCCAATGCACGTTCGTAATAGTTGAGTGCCTCTTCGTAGCGCTCCTGATCGAGGTACATACTCGCCAGGTTGTTACTGATGGGCTCAAGTTGGTACAGAATGTTCTTGCGATCGGCGATTGCGTAGGCTTCGAGGTAGATCTTTTCCGCTTCGTCGTGGCGGGTAATATCTTTCAGGATGGTGGCCCAAACATTCAGCGCTCCCAACTCGCGTTCCGTATTTTCGAGCTTCCGGTAGATTTCCCTGGCCTTTTGGACGTGTTCGATAGCTCGCTCAAATTCCCTGTTCTCGAGGAAGACGATGGAGAGTGCATAATTGGATCGGCCGTCGTCATCGGCAGATTCCGTGGAAGAGCTGAAATCCAGGCAGCGATGCAGTGCTTCTTTGGCGCTGGAATAATCACCCCGGTAGCGGAGTACGGTTCCCAGGGTGTAGTCGTATTCAAAGTGTAGGGTGTCGTAACCGCGTTTGGATAATAGGGTTTCGGCTTCCGCCAAAAACAAAAGTGCTGAATCCAGATTGATTCGGCGGTATTGCCAGCCTAAGTCAGTGAACGCATCCGCTCGTTGTTCCCTGCTGAGGTCTTTGTCTTTAGCCGCCTGCTTTAGCGAAGCAATAGAAGAAGATTGAGCCCCCGCAACGTAAAACCACCCCAGACTTAGCAAAATAAAAACTGCGTATCGCATGAATATGGATTATGGTCAACTAATAATCAATTTCCGGGACTGTACCGGTTTACGGGCGGGGGCAAATTTCCTTAGCGGGCTTTAGACGTGATTTGTAATGTATATCCTCCGGATACCAGACCGTTGGCACCTACTACGCCAACCACTACTTCGTAGGGATTGCGCAGGGCCAGTATATCGGTAACCACGCGGCTGTGATCCTGGGTACGTCCGCGTTTGGGACGATCCCATTTGAAGTCGGCTTCGCAGCGGATACAACTTGCCAGATTAGGCACCGTATTGCTTTCGGACACTTTGCCCACCTCGTAGGCGTACAAGCTGAAATCCTGCCCGGGATCATCGGGGATCACACGAATTTCCACCTCCGAGTAAGAAGGGAGTGGGAAGGTGTACAGCACGTGGTGGCCGGTAAAATGCTCCTGCTCGGTTGCCGGAAAACACGCCACCGAACTGTTCCACGCCCATGACAGGTCGTGGATGGGCAGTCCCTCTGACAGGTCGCCGCTTACTTCGGTCGTTTCATTGGGTGGTACATCAATACTGTGTACCTCCTGGGCATAGCTTCCCAGGCTGGCTCCTGCTATCAGGACCAGGCAGTAGAATATGGTCTTCATGATTCTCGGGTTTTCACTCAAATTAGGCGAAACCCGCCAACAGTGCCAGTTTTGACAGGGAAATCGGTGAAAAATCACCCGAAAGTACTAGTTCAGGTTATAGGTTTGAGGTTAGGCACCAGGTTAGGTTTTAGGTCAATACGTAGGCTAAGTACACTGTACTAAGCCATTCCTATAGCCTTAACCTCTAAACCTGCCTCAAACCTCAGACCCCAAACCTCAAACCTCAGACCTGTTCGAATCAATAAAAAAGGGTTCCCCGCAAAAGCGAGGAACCCTTTTTTTTATTGATTCGAACCTCCTATCCGTTCATAGCGGCGAGGAATTCGTCGTTATTGGCGGTACCGGCCATCTGCTTGCGCAGGAAGTCCATGGCCTCGTCGGGTTTCATATCGGCGAGGTGGTTGCGCAGGATGAACATGCGCTGGAGTGTATCCTTATCGAGCAGGAGATCTTCGCGGCGAGTTGACGACTTGGTGAGGTCAATCGCAGGGAACATCCGTTTATTGGCCAGGCCACGATCCAGTTGGAGCTCCATGTTACCGGTACCCTTGAACTCCTCGAAGATCACACCGTCCATCTTGGAGCCGGTGTCGATCAGGGCGGTCGCCAGGATGGTCATGGAACCGCCGCCTTCGATATTACGGGCCGCACCGAAGAACTTCTTCGGTTTGTGCAGGGCGTTGGCCTCCACACCACCGGAGAGTACCTTACCACTGGCGGGCGCTACGGTGTTGTAGGCGCGGGCCAGACGGGTGATGGAGTCGAGCATGATCACGACGTCGTGGCCGGATTCGACCAGACGCTTAGCTTTTTCCAGGACGATGCCAGCCACGCGAACGTGGTTTTCGGCGGGCTCGTCGAAGGTGGAGGCGACTACTTCCGCATTAACGCTGCGTTTGAAGTCGGTTACCTCTTCCGGACGCTCATCGATCAAAAGTACGATGATGTAGCATTCGGGATGGTTCTTACTGATGGCGTTTGCCATATCCTTAAGCAGGAAGGTCTTACCGGTTTTGGGTTGGGCCACGATCAAACCACGTTGCCCCTTACCGATGGGGGTGAACAGGTCGATCATACGGTTACCCAGATCGCGACCGGTGGGGGATGCCGCCAGGCTGAACTTCTCTTCGGGGAAGAGGGGAGTCAGGTAATCAAAGGGTACGCGCTCGCGAATATCCTGCGGATCGAGTCCGTTGATCTTGGATACGCGCAGCAGGGCAAAGTACTTCTCACCTTCTTTCGGAGGGCGGATGGCGCCGCGTACCGTATCGCCGGTGCGCAAGCCAAACAACTTGATCTGTGAGGGCGATACGTAAATATCGTCCGGTGAGGTCAGGTAGTTATAGTCACCCGAGCGGAGGAAGCCGTATCCATCGGGCATCATTTCCAGGATGCCTTCGCCCTCGATGATGCCATCGAGTTCG
>JASBTH010000005.1 GCA_030148525.1 Saprospiraceae bacterium
CTATGAGAACCGGCCACCGGGTAATTATACCGTGCGTTTAGTGGAAGATCGCAACCGGAATAGTCGATGGGATACGGGATCGTATCCAAGCCGGCGACAACCCGAGCCTATTCAAACCCGTGGATTGGAGCAATTGCGCGCTAACTGGGATCTGGAGGCAACTGTCAGCTGGAATCCCGACAACGAGTAGACGATACACCACTGATTTGAATATATTTATTTTTGTTTGATCTCTTCTTTTTTTGAAACATGATGTTTCAAAAATTCGTATTTTGTAAGGGATAAACGGCTGTATTTCTGAAAGAAGGCTTTCAGGCAGCTTTACATCCTTAACAAACGAAAATCAATTAGGAGTCATGGTCAAAAAAATTTTACTGGGTATTGTTGGTTTGGTAGTCCTGTTATTAGTGATTGCCGCCTTTGCCCCCAAGAAAGCACATTTGGAGCGTTCGATCGTCATTGAGGCTTCGCCCGAGGCCATTTACCCGCACGTCACGCATTTCAGCAAACGGACTGCCTGGTACCCGTGGAGTCAGTTAGACCCGAATATGGAAAGCCGGGTGGAAGGTACGGATGGTCAGGAGGGTGCCACGTATCACTGGAGTGGCAATAAGGATGTGGGCGTTGGCCACCAAACCCTGACCAGCTTGGAAGCAAATAAGCGCTTGGAAACGGATCTGGTTTTCGAGGAACCCTTCGAGTCAAAGGCGAACACTTTCATGACACTTGATGCCGAGGAGGGAGGTACTAAAGTCGTTTGGGGGTTTGATTCCAAATTTCCCTACCCAATGAATTTGATGCTGCTAACCGGAGGTATGCAGAAAGCAATTGGGAAGGATTATGATAAGGGCCTGGCTTCGCTCAAAAAAATAGTTGAGGAAGAGCAGGCCGGAAGCTAACCGGCATTGTCGAAAAAAATGATATTTTCGGACCTATACCACCGGTGAGAGGTTTAGGTTTATCCTGGTTTTTTGCCGGGTTGGTATGTACTCGAAGTAAAGGGGGCGATAATGATCCCTTTACTTCGGTATATTCGACCAGGTATACAGGCTACGGAGTGGTTTGGAGTACCAAATCACTCCGAGTCGAGTATATGCTCGCGTGAAAAGGTTGGGCAAAGCCCAAACCTTTTCGGAAGCGGTATAACTAATGCTATGGATGTTAACCAACAGTTGGTGGAAGAGGCCCGAAACTATGTGGAGGACTTTTACCGATCACATATCTCTACCAAGTATGTCTACCATAATTTCTTGCATACCAACAGTGTGGTAGCAGCTGCTCAGCTGATTGCAGAGAAAACCGAACGCGTTGATGCATCGGAGATGATGCTGTTGGAAGTGGCCGCCTGGTTTCACGATACGGGATATGATCAGGGAGCCACCGACCACGAGCATCGATCAGCTTCCCACGCTCGTGTATTCCTGCAGGATCACTACGTTCCGGAACCAGCTATTCAGCAAGTCGAACAGATCATTCGGGCTACTAAAATGACCGCCACTCCCGAAACACTGCTGGAAGAAGTGCTGCGGGATGCTGATTTTAGTCATTTAGGCAGTGATAAATACTGGGATCGCTGTAGCCGCCTCCGCCAGGAATTACTGATGACACAACAGGACTTCAAGACGGAAGCCGAATGGGCAGAATACGAACTGGACTTCATTACCCGTCATCAGTTTCATACGCTCGTGGCCAGGGGGCTGTACGATTCTCAAAAGCAGAAGAACATTAAGCGCCTTAAAAAATACCATAAAAGAGTAAAGGCAGCCGAGGAAGGCGAGCAGATCAAGGATAAAAAAAAGAAAAAGAAGAAAAAAGAGCTGGATGGTTCCGACCTGGAACTCAAGCAGCTCAATCTGGGCCGTGGCGTAGAAACCATGTACCGCACTACCTACCGCACTCATGTCAATCTGAGTAGTATTGCTGATAATAAGGCAAATATTATGCTCAGTATCAATGCCATTATTATCTCCATTGTGGTTTCGAACCTCGTTCCGCGTATTCAGGATAACACCCTGTTGGCGATACCTACCTTTACCCTGCTGGGCGTTTGTCTGCTGGCACTGGTCTTTGCGATCCTGTCCACGAGACCCAAGGTTACCGAGGGTAAATTTAGCCGGGAGGATATTCGCCAGAAGAAGTCCAACCTCCTCTTCTTCGGGAATTTCTACAATATGGACCTGGACGATTTCCACTGGGGCATGATGGAAATGATCAAGGATAGTGATTTCCTGTACAGTTCCATGACTCGTGACTTATACTACCTGGGCGTGGTACTGGCACAGAAATATAAATACCTGCGAATCTGTTACGGTGTATTTATGTATGGCCTTATTCTATCGGTCTTATCCTTCGGAGCGGTCTTTTTGATCGGCCAGGGTAATGGTGCCGGCTGATTTCCAGTTCAGTACTTCTTTTTAGAGATATGATTCTTGGTGATGAACCGCTGCGATCCTGATTTGAATCGCTTGGTCGATTGTTGCCTGAGCTTGCGATGCTTCGTTTTTCGTCCCTGGACTCTTGCTCTCCATTTTTTCCAGTTGCGCAGCTTCATTTCCTGCTTCATCAATTGGATCACCTCTTTTTCCGAAAGGCCAAACTGAAAAGTGATGGCATCGAAAGGGGTACGGTCTTCCCAGGCCATCCCGATGATCCTGTCTACATCCCGGTCAGTGAGATTGTGTTTTTCGATTATACTCATATTCGGGTAACATAGAAGCAGGCGGGCGGTTTGCTAAATCGCGACCGGTTTTGGGAAATTTACCGTATCTTGAAGAAAACAATCCCGGTCTGTTTCCAATTTCCTGTACCGGGCCCGATTCTTATATCACATATGTACTATGAGTGACCAAATTCTGGATTACTGGGAAGGTCAGGATGACGATGTCCATTTGGTGATCGCCCAATATTTTGACCAGGAATCAGAGGCTCATCTGGCCATTGCCCGCCTGCGGGAAGCCGGTATTCAGGCGGCACTGAATCACTCTCTCATTGCCAGTACGCTTCCACTGGGAAGTGGTTCCATCCGTTTGTATGTGCTGGAACAAGACCTCGCTGCCGCCTGCAGGATACTGGCGGTTATGGAGCAAAAAATGGAATTGGAGTCCGAACGATTTTTCCAGGATGCCGACGAAGACGACATCCGTTTTCTGAGTGATTTGCGCCGAAACAAGCGAAAACCTGCATTTTATTGGGTTATTCTGGTAATTATTTTGCTGATTTTTTTATTTTTACGAATGCTGTACTCCTTCAGCCAGTACATGGCTGTCTAAGCTGAAACTCCTCCTCAGTATAACTTTCCCTTGACGTACGTAAAGAGCTTGCAGATTTTTATTCCCTCTGCTACGCACTATCGTTATTCCGCCAACAACCTAAAGATGCATCGTTAGGCTTGGAAGTAACGCCATTTCTAACGTACTAAACAGCGTACTAAGTGAAAACAGCGACTGACAAACTGTTTCGCCTCATCAAATCGATGAGCCCAGCAGAAAAGAGGTATTACAAGCGACATTACGGTTCCAGTGCTAATACATTGACCGATCTATTCGACGTCATTAACGCGCAGCGGGTATATCAGGAAGAAGCCGTAAAAGAAGCATTTAGCGGGAAAGTAGCAACCAATCTCAAGGTATACAAGTTTCAATTGGAACAACAATTACTGCAGAGCCTGGTATCCTATCGCTATTTTTCCAATGTAGGTAGCAAGATCCGTCAGGGATTGGAGCAGGTCGAAATTCTGGCCGAGCGCAACCTGATCGATATGGCTCTTAAGCAACTGGAAAAGACCAAACAGTTGTGTTTGTCCTACGAAGAGTTTCCCTATCTATTGGATGTTGCATCCAAGGAGTTTCAACTGCATTTCATTCGTCTGGAGGGCTTTACGCAAAAAAGCCATCCTACCTTCGATGACCACCAGCACTACCTGGAGATACTGCAGGATCTCAACAAGCTGACCGTTCTGATCAATGAGATCGCTGATTTTGTGCCGCGATCGCATGGACTTAACAAGGAAAAACGAAAGTCCCTGGAGAAATACCTGGAGCATCCACTGTTGCAGCAGGTGCACGAAAAAGCGCCTATACGAACCGCTTTCGGTATCGCTCAGGCCAAGGGAAATGTGCACACAGCCCTCGGGCAGCACCAACAAGCACTCGGGCATTTTGAAAAAGCAGTAGCGTTATTCCAGACCGATAAAAACCTGAAGGAGCACTACGCGTACTATTACCTGCTCGCTCTGCGCTACTCGATTCACTCTGCCATTAAAGCAGGAGACCACGAGATAGCCAAAAAGCGCATTGAAGAGGCTAACCAATACATTGCGAAGCAAAAACAATACGTCTCCCAGCTTCTGTACATCGTCCGTGCTGAGTTGGAATTATCGGTTTTGACCGGCGGTTCTTACTTGAAAAAGCATCAGTTGGAACGTCGAATCTCGCGCCTGAACCGACATTTACCAGCCCATCAGGAAGGCCTGATCGAAGAGAATTACGTGCTACTGGCCTATAATTTGATCCTCCTCAAAAAATATCCCGATGCGCTGGATTTCGTGCAAATACTTGCCACCGGCGATAAGGTGTCTTTTAGCCGAGTGCAGGAGGTTGCGGCTTTCCTGGAATTGATCATCTATTTCGAACAGGATGATGAAAAAGCACAAAAAGAGGTTTTGCGCAATCATTTAGTGCGCGGTACCCAGAACGATTACTACGGGGAGAGTCCCGTTTATCAGGCTATCCTTGATATGTTTGAGGGCTTGGCTTTCGCCAAAAAGACACCCAACGAACTGGCCGGGCAGGTGCTGGATGCTATTGACGAGCACCCGGAAGACCGCGTAGCTCAGCAAGTCAATAACTACCATTTGGTTGCCTGGCTGCAGAGCCAGGCTGAATCCAAACCGGTGACATCTATCCTTTCTGTGTGAAATTGTATAGGGGCGTCATACTCGACGCCCCTATCATTATGAACCCACCTGCTGGTACATTCTATTGAATGATCACCGTTTTGGTGAGCACCTTCGTGCCCTTCACCAATTGCAGATAATAGGTGCCGGGCTGGGCGATGGTCATCGCCCGTGAAACCGAACCTACCTGGTTGCCCAGTGATTCGGTACGCAGGAACTGACCATTCGCATTATACAGCCGGATGACATCTCCCGCCGCGAGCGGCTCCTTGAAGCGCAATTCTACTCGTCCGTCGGAAGGATTGGGGAAAATCGTAAGGGCATCATCCGAAAGGGTATTATTGATCTGGTTCACATTGATCTCTTGCGGGGGTGTTGCCAC
>JASBTH010000008.1 GCA_030148525.1 Saprospiraceae bacterium
CAGCCGTTGGAGCCCGCGAAATACAAATATGGACCGACATCGACGGCATGCATAATAACGATCCGCGAGTGGTGGCCAACACCCGGCCCGTGCGGAAGGTTTCGTACCGGGAAGCGGCTGAGTTGGCTTACTTCGGAGCAAAAATACTCCATCCAACCTGTGTGATTCCCGCCGAACAGCGCCAAATCCCACTGCGGCTGAAGAACACTTTTGCTCCCCAGTCACCGGGAACCCTGATCTCCGGCGAAGGGTCGGGGCGGGCCGTGGCGGCCGTTGCTGTCAAACACGGTATTACCGCCATCCGAATTCAATCTGACCGGATGCTGAATGCCTACGGTTTCCTGCGGCGGGTATTCTCCGTCTTCGAACGACATCAGACCCCCATTGATATGATAACCACTTCCGAAGTATCGGTGTCATTAACTATTGATCAGGTGCACGCGCTTCCCCTGATTATAGACGAACTGAAAACCTTCGGCAGGGTTGATATCGATACGCAGCAGAGTATCGTTTGCCTGGTCGGGGACCGTATTCGGTCTTATCCCGCTACACTGGCCCGAACCTTTGCCGCTTTGGAAGAGGTGCCGATCCGCATGGTCTCCTACGGCGGGAGTCAGAACAATATTAGTCTGCTGTTGGAGCAGGAGCAGGCTGACCGGGCTCTTCGGGCCATCCACGAATCCTTGTTCCGGGAAGAACGCCGAGCTGTATTGAACTAGCAATAGTAACTGACTGTCCGGTTTCACGGATAATCAGCTATTATACTGACAACGAAGTGGTTTGGAACTCCAAACCTTTTCGGAAGCGGTATACCTGTTGGTACTGCATTATTTTAAGGATTGAGATTGTAGGTTGTCCGCGAGTGCCGGACAGCCTATTTTGTTTATGTTGTGTTAATAAACACACGGATTGCTGCTTTCGGTCGTTTGGATTACACCGGAAACGAAACCCACTATTAGTGGCCTTCGTACAATCATCCAATTATGAAGTATACGGTAACGCTGGCGATACTGGTAGTAATAATGGGCTGCTTGCATGCGCAACCGGAGCGTACCGAGTTGAACACCTCGTATGGGATCAGTACTTATCTCGGTGATTTGTCCACTTCAGATTATTTTGACCTCGGCGAATCGAACTTCGCATTTGGTGCTCAGATTGGGATGCCCGTTCATCCCCGCTTCGCAGTGCGGGCAGGCGCCGGATTCTTTCGCCTGAGTGGCACTGATCTCAATCGCACGGATTGGCGGGAGTTGCATACTATAATGAGTTTTGAGACTACCCTTTACGAAATGAATGCCCGCCTGGAATGGTATCCGTTCAAGCCGCAGCATCTACGCCTGTATAACGAAGAAGAACTGGCCGTGGAATTCAAGATGTTTGTGGAAGATGGACAATACACCAGAAGCGGAATGCGCATCCGGGATGAAATCGACGGGTTTTACTTGATTCAGCAAGAAATGGGTACTCGTATTCTCTTTGATAAACGTGGTTCGCGCTGGGAATTCGATCAGTCCGGACGACTACTGTCCTTTACCTACCGCGAATCGGTCCGCCCTTTTTTGTTTGCCGGAGGTGCCTGGGCCAGATTTAATGTGGAGGCAGAATCAAATCGACCGGATGGAGAGACGGTGTCCGTTGAACCCCAATTAGAATCTGAGCGGCTGGTAATTCCGTTCGGAGGGGGTATTCGCTATGATTTTCACCCCAACTGGTCCCTATCAGGCGAGCTTGGCCTGCGATATACCGGGACCGATTATCTCGATGGTTTTAGTAAAACCCGGAATCCGGAAGCTAATGATTGGTATGTGTTTGCGGGGGTTAGCGTGCATTACCAATTAGGTGCGTACCGGGAGCCGCAGATCGAACCGGCGGATACCGATGGCGATGGCGTACCCGATATGGCCGATGAGTGTCCGTACACGGCGGGACTGGCAGATTTACAGGGTTGTCCGGACGCCGATGGTGATGGTATCAGCGATAAAACCGACGAATGTCCGGAGAGGCCGGGGCCTATATCTAATAAGGGGTGCCCGCTGATTGATTCCGACGGCGACGGTATTTTAGACGAAAATGACCAATGCCCTAATACTGCGGGTATTCCGCGCTTGCGGGGCTGCCCGGAAACGGATCAGGATGATGATGGTGTCCCGGACGATCTGGATGAGTGCCCGCTGGTTGCTGGCACGCCAGCTCTGCAAGGTTGCCCCGATGCTGATGGCGATGGTATTCCCGACTACCGGGATGATTGTCCGGGTGAGTATGGATTACCCGATTACGACGGTTGTCCTTCACCCATAGATGGACAGATCAGTCAGCTGTTGAATGGAATTCCCGCTGTGCGTTTCGACGAAGAAACGGTTGACTTGGGGGCTGCCGGTCGTGCCATCCTGAACCGCGTGGCTATTTTCCTGCGGCAGTATCCGCAATACAATTTGCAGATAACCGGGCATGCCGATGATTTTTCTGATGAAGAGCGGAATGAACAGTTGTCGCGGCGCCGGGCCAGCTTTTGTCGGCAATTCCTGATGGCTAAGGGGGTCTCCAGCCAGCGCCTGTTCTACGAGGGCGTTGGCAGCACCGATCCGGTTACACCTGTCGGTGAAACCAGCAACCGGCTTAACCGCCGCGCGACTTTCAACCTGTTCCGGTAGCCTGTACCTCAAAAAATCTTATTATTCATTGGACGCTCCGCCAAAATTCATGTCGAACCCGATGCGTTGGTGGGGTTGTGGCTCGTCGTCATCGTAGTCTTCCCAGCGGGTGATCTCATTCATGAATTCTTCCAAATGGCGATAGAAGAAAGGCTCTTTAAGTTCCTCGGGGCGATAAATAGCAATAGTCTTGGGAGGAGCCGGTTTGCCGTATCCTTCAATAAATGGATAGTTGATCAAAACAATGATCTTGCCGTTGAACAGTTGCTGGTAAATTAGTGATCCGTTGTGTTTGATCAGGTGACGCCGTATGTCTTCATTTACCTTTTGGTACATGCCCGATTGGGTCTCCCCCAGACTAAACACAATGGCTTCCAGGTTCTCCATTTCGGATTTGCATTCTACGGTAGCTTGTAGTTCGAGCGCATCACGCAGTGTCTCCAATTGCGTGGTGATCATTTCTTTTAAGCTCTCTTTCCAGTCTTTCCGATAGTTCTCAGTATTTTGCAGCACTTCGCGATACTGGGCTGCTTTCCGTTTCAGATTTAGTAGTTGGGAGTCCATCATGTCGTTGTATTTTGGGTTTCCCGTAAAGAAACGATCTAAAAAAGGAACGCACAACTCCATGGTATGCTGTTTGCAATTGATATTGGTAATTCTAATGTGGTGATCGGATTGTGGGATGGTGCTGACTGGCGCCACGTTTGGCGACTGCCCACCCGGGCCACGGACGATACTACGGTATATTACGAAACACGACTTCAGGACCTGTTACTCGAGAACGGCATACGCCCCAGCCCGCAGGACCGGGCAATCATCAGTAGCGTTGTTCCGGTGTTGACTACTCCTTTTGAAGATCTTTTCGGACAATTTGTACCCGGACCGGTGACCCGCGTCCACCCCACACTGTATACCGAATTATCGTTTCGTATCAACCGTCCCGATGAGATCGGTACGGACCTGCTGTGCAACGCAGTGGCTGCCCGCCAGCTTTACCGGGCTAATGTGATAGTGGTCGACTTCGGTACGGCACTGACCTTTACCACCTGTACATTGGAAGGAGAGATACTGGGTGTTTCCATTTTGCCCGGATTGAAAACCGCTATTTCGGCTCTGTTTCAAAAAACGGCACAACTTCCGGAAGTGCCATTAGAGTTACCTCCTTCTGTATTGGGAACCAATACCACGCAAGCTATTCAGAGTGGTGTTTTGATAGGATACGTAGGCTTGGTTCGCCACATGCTGGCCTCCATTCGCTCTGAAGTAGGGGCGGATTATCTGGCGGTGGGGACGGGGGGCTTATCCTCGGTGCTCCATCCGCTGGCGGAGGATTTTGACTACATCAATCCACAGCTGACACTGGAGGGACTTCGCCTGATCGATGCTCACCTTGCCGGGAAGAAATAAAAAAGCCGAAGCATATGCTTCGGCCATTGTTGGTTGTTTCGTCGTTTTGATAACTTTTATTAAGCTAATAGGTAGTTATACTCTGGATGGCGGTTGACAAAGTGGCGGAAGGTAGGACAACTCGCTTTAACCTTGTATTTATTGGCATCGGCAAATTCGATTAAGCGTTCGGCCATAGCATCTTCCAAACCAAGGGGCTCCAGCGTGTCGGGCAGGAAGGTTTCCTTTACTTCCATGACGTTTTTTTTACCTTCGGTATGCAGTTTGTAGTCCATGTACGCATCCTCATTCTTCCGAATATTCATGTACACTCGTTCTTCTTTCGTGTCAATACGGAAGTTCATACTTTCTGGCTCGATAATCATTTGTACAGTTCGTTTTGGTGTGCTAAAAAAATCTTGGCTGCTGGGCAAAAACGTATTAGTTTCTGCGTGAAGCCTGTAATTGATTGGTTATTTCTTTTTGCTGGGCAGTTGCTTTATCCAGCTTTTTCTCAGCATTACTCAGCGCAGTATTTTTCTCTCTGAGTAATTTTTCTAGTTCGGCAATCTGCTCTTGTAATTTTTCAATTTCCTTTTTGTTATTCTTCAAATCCTTTTCAGCATCGGAAATATCATCCCTGAGGTCAGCCACCTTTTCCTCGGCTTCTTCTACTTTTTCGGCGAAGTAGGCCGGCAGGGTTTGATCGAGAAAAGATTCTACAATGCTGCGCATAGTTTTAAACTCGGCTTGCAGGTCTTCGCCACCGATATAGATGTCGTATCCTAAGGAACCAAATACATGAAAGGTTGTAACGCCATCATCCGAGGCGAAATGAGTGTAGAAGTCCATCTCTTTTTGCGAAAGCGCTTCAAAAACTACCTTTTCTGCTGACAGCATATCCTTATTGGCTAAAAACCCAATTCCTCTTATATGGACGTTGTGTTCGTCCTTGAGGTAATCTTCCCAGGCTTTTTTCAGATACTTGGGTGGCACCTCGACTTTAACCTCTACACTGGGGCGAGCTTTATCATCGTGCTCGTAGGTACTCCGGTTGATATTCAAGGTCTGAGCCGACAGACTCACTGCTATGAGTGAAATCCATAGGATATGTATAATCCTCATGCTTATTTGTTTTACTATCCAACGGCTTAGGTTGCCTGGTGTTCGCTTGAGAGGAGAATAGGATGCTAAAAAAATGCCAGGGGTAAGGGGGGGATTTGCGGTTTGGACAGCGCAGGGAAAAGGACTATTTTCCCATTCGTTTCGGAATGGCTCTTGGCTGCCGGTAAAAGAAAAACCTTCGACCCTGAGCGGGGCCGAAGGTAGATTCAGTCGGAAAAAATTGGGAGTTTATCCGACCTTGGATGGATTCATGGGGTTGTGTGGTATATGAATATGGGTATTAAGGTTCCAGGTAAAAAGCTGCACCCCGGCAGGGCACAGCAGACATTCATTTAGCAACGATTACAGAACCATATCACTGGTTTATACGCATTGTTACCCCTTCCTGCCGAAGAAAAAGTGTATGGATAAACAAAAACAACCAGTTCATGTCGATCAGCGCTTTATCGAAGGGTTGGTTCGGCACGATCGGGTAATTATCGAAGAAATTTATCAGCGCAATGCCGGTCGCATACGGTCGCTGGTGGTGCGTAACAGTGGTGATGCTGATGATGCGCAGGATCTCTTTCAGGAGGTTCTGATGGCTCTGTATCGCCAGGGACAAGGGGGGCTAAAACTCCGTTGCCCCTTCGACGTTTTTTTCTACATCGCGTGTCGTAACCGCTGGATCAATGAGTTGAAGAAAAGAGGACGCAGGCGGGTAACAATTACCGATCCGGAGGGATTTACTATGCAAAGCGCTGTGATACCAGAGGTGGAATCGTGGCAGAAACGCGAAGAGAAAGAACATTTATTTTACCAAAAGTTCCAGGAATTAGGCCCTTCCTGCCGGGAACTGTTGGGCTTGTCGTGGACCTTCAATCCCGATACAGGCAAATACAACAGTTTGCTGGAGGTAGCATCCATGCTGGATCGCAGCTATGGCTATGTGCGAAAAAAGGTAGGGGAATGCCGGGCCCGGTTCATGCAATTGATTCGGGAATCTGGGGCATATAAGGATCTGTAAGCATGGAAGATCAGACTCAGACCTACGAGGCATATTTGCGGGGAGAACTACCGGAATCAGAGCGTCGGGCTTTTGAGCAGTCTTGTTCGGACCCTGCCAGGCGAGCCGACTTTGAGATGTACCAGGCTGCTCGAAACTCGATCAGCCACCGCCGGGCAATTCAAGAAAAGGAGCACGCATTGCGGGAGCAAATCCAGCCCCTGAACAAGCGTTTTTTCGCTTCCGCTAAAAAACGGAATCTTTGGCAACGCAATCGCGGATGGTTGAGAGTTGCGGCCATTGTAGCGCTGGTGCTCAGTGCCTTCGTGATTATCCAAAGCAACCGGTACGACGACCAACGACTCCTGCGGATAGCTATGGATGAGCGACCGCTTTCCGCTACCAGAGGTTCGGAAGGCCTGTTTTCCTACCCCGAAGCCATGATAGCTTACGAACAAGGACGCTGGGCCGAAGCAGCCAAAGCACTGGAACTGATCCCCGGTGACGATTCCGTTTATTCCGAAGCGCAATTACACGCCGGGTATGCCTGGTTGCATATCGGGGAATACCAGCGAGCCGTGACTGCCTTAAGCCGCGCTTTACCCCGTACTATCAGTCCCGACCAGCGCCAGAATGTGCAATGGCATCTGGCGTTGGCCGAGTTAGGGAAAAGCAAGGACTTGGCATCCCTGCAACCGATTTTGGAGCAACCGGACCATTCTTATCACGCCCAGGCGCACCAGCTCCGGAAAAAATGGAATTCTATCTGGCGCTGATCCTTTTTTGGCGCAAGCCGGCTTGTCTTGGAGGTCCGTCTTCGTATCTTGGCAGAAGACTTTAAAATGCCTTGATCTATGCGCCTAAACCCTTATTGGGTATTATCCCTTTCTTTGGCTGTACTTTCCATGCAATGTTCACCCTCTTCTCCGACTCAACCCGACGGGATCGTTTCGGGAGTCACGCGGGATCTGGCCGATGTCAGGGCCCGACAGATCGAAGACCTGCAGTACGATCTTTCTTTTTCCCTTCCGGAAAAAACCGACGAGCCCATTGCCGCAACAATCCGCATTGACGGCAAGCTACGCCATGCCGACACCAGTCTGATTTTGGATTTTCGACAACCAGTGGAGAATATCCAATCCGTTCGTGCTAATGGTCGCGAAATCCCCATCCGGTGGGAGGCCGATCACCTTATTATTCCCAGTTCGGACATTACCCCCGGCTCCAACACCTTTGCGATCTCCTTCATTGCCGGTGACGGATCGCTGAATCGTAGCTCGGATTACCTCTACACCCTGCTGGTTCCCGATCGAGCCAGTACGGTTTTTCCCTGCTTCGACCAACCCGACCTCAAGGCCCGCTACCGGTTGACCCTGGATATGCCGCTGGACTGGGAGGCGTCGGGGAATGGTGGTATCGACAGCACCTGGCAGGCTGAAAATCGCAAGTATATTGCGTTTGCGAATACCAAGCCTTTCAGTACCTATGTCTTTGGATTTGCCGCCGGACGTTTTCAGGT
>JASBTH010000012.1 GCA_030148525.1 Saprospiraceae bacterium
CCCTCTTCTTCGATTACCGCTTTGTGGAATTTGAAGGGAATGGAACGACCGGAACCATTCTGGGAACGGATGATCGCCTGGAGGTGTACGTGTCCAGCGATTGTGGTCTGACCCGCGATCTGCTGTTAACCATCGACCAAAGTAACCATACCCCCACGGCCGCTTACACGCAGGCGAGTATTAATCTTACCGGCTATTCCGGCGAGTTTGTCCGGGTATACTTTGAGGTTACCTACGGCGGTGGTGATTATTGGTTTGACCTGGATAATATCACCGTGCCGAATTGTAGTGAAGATTTAGCGGTTGCTTTCCAGCAGGCGCCCTATATCAATGGTGGTAGTCGCGTAACGGCCCTGGTTGATGGAGGCAAAAGCCCTTATCAGTACCTATGGTCTACCGGAGCGACCTCCGCCAATATTGTGCCTCCGGGCGATGGCGGGTATAGTGTCACAGTGACCGATGCTTTGGGGTGTCAGGGCATAGCGGAAACCACCGTTACCAAGGTGACTGACATACGCGAATTAACATCCTTTATGATCGCGCCCAATCCCACCGATGGACAAGCCTGGTTTACGGCTGAATTCCGCGAACCCGTCGATGGAGCCTACCGGGTACTGAATGCACAGGGGCAGGTGCTGTTTCAACGTGCTCTTGACAACGCACGCACACTGCGAGAAGTCATTGATTTATCTACTCGTCCAGCTGGTTTGTATATTTTACAGCTAACTGTTGAGGATCAATGGCTGTCGCGTAAGATATTGCGTTCTAACCATTAGTGGTTGGCATAATAGAACGAAAATACAAAGGCCGATCCACCCTATGGGTCGGCCTTTGTATTTTGCCAAAAGGTAATACTTGTTTCTGGTGATCGCTATTAAACTATTCGACGCCAGAATTGTACTTCTAATTGTCTGAGACTAACCAACGTATGAAGGATCATACTTTCATACGCCGGCGTATGTAAATTCAACAGCATGAAAATTGGAATCGTCTGTTACCCTACCTTTGGTGGTAGTGGCGTGGTTGCTACCGAATTAGGTGTGGGATTAGCAAAACGGGGTCATGAGATCCATTTCATTACGTACAAGCGACCGGCTCGTTTGTCCCACTTCCAGGAGAACGTTTTCTATCACGAGGTGGATACCAATGACTACCCGCTCTTCGAGTATACGCCTTACGATTCTGCCCTGGCCTCCAAACTGGTAGACGTAGTAAAGTACGAAAACCTGGACCTCCTCCACGTGCACTATGCGATCCCACACGCCATGGTGGCCTACATCGCTAAAAAAGTATTACTGACCGAAGGACGCTACGTACCTACTATTACCACCCTGCACGGTACGGATATCACCCTTGTCGGCCAGCATAAGGCCTTTCGACCCGTAGTGGAGTTCTCCATTAATAAGTCGGATGGGGTGACGGCTGTTTCCGAAAGTTTACGCGACCAGACCTACCAGTATTTCAATGTCGAAAAGGAAATAAAGGTACTCTACAACTTCATTGATTTTAATCGCTTTACCAAGCACAATAAAGATCACTTCAAAAAGGCTATTGCGCCCGAGGGCGAGCCAATCCTTACGCATGTCTCCAACTTCCGTAAAGTGAAGCGGGTGGATGATGTGATCCGGGTTTTCCACGAAGTGCGGTCAGAGATGCCCGCCAAGCTTTTGCTCATCGGGGATGGGCCCGAGCGCCGAAATGCCGAGTCGCTCTGCCGAAAGTTGGAGCTTTGCCAGGATATTCGCTTCCTTGGTAAACAGGATGCGGTGGAAGAGTTGCTGGCCGTCTCGGACCTGCTGCTGATACCTTCGGCAAAGGAAAGCTTTGGCCTTGCCGCCCTGGAAGCGATGGCCTGTGAAGTGCCGGTCATTTCAACCAATGCCGGTGGTCTTCCCGAGGTGAATACACACGGGAAAACTGGCTTTCTAGCTGAGGTCGGAGACGTAAAAACGATGGCCAGGCACACCCTGACCTTGCTTCGTGATCCTGAATTATTAGCGCGCTTTCGCAAAAATGCGCTGGAACGGGCACGTGAATTCGATATCTCCAATATCCTGCCGCAGTACGAAGCTTATTACGAATCCATCCTGAAAGCGGCTGTCTACTCCTGAGATACGTATCTTGTCGCTAAAGCGCATTCCTATGCCCTGGATTACCCGGGATGATTTTATAGAACTACGATCCAAGCTACATCAGCGAGGCTGGTCCTATCTATTGTCGAAGGTCAACCCCTCGGCTGCCGACAGGGTCCGGTCGACCTTTGGGAGCAGCAGTATCCATCACGCCAATTGGTGGATCGTGCCCGGCATTCGTCGTCGCTGGAACGAGCGCATTACCGGTAGTCCGTATCAACGCTATGAAGACTACGTAATCGAGAAGTACCTGTCGGATAAGGAAGACCTGGATATGCTCTCTCTAGGCTGTGGGGTGGGAAGTCACGAACGCTACTTTGCTCAACGCGGCCCTTTCCGGCAAGTGATGGGCATCGACCTGGCGGATAACCTCATTCAAAAGGCCGGTCAAACTGCCCGGGAAGAAGGGTTGACGAATTGCCACTTCCGGACCGCTGATGTCCATTCACTGACCGTTGAGGACATGAGTTGTGATGTGCTGCTCTTTCATTCCAGCCTTCACCACTTTTATGGACTGGAAAGGCTGATGCGGGATCAAATCCCCCGGATATTACGGCCGGGTGGACTTTTGGTGCTCAATGATTACTGGGGGCCTAATCGACTGCAATGGACACCCCGCCAATTGAAAGCGATCAATGAGGCGCTGAGTACTATGCCGGAAGCCTACCGGGTGCGCTTCAAGTCGAAACATGTCAAACGTTCGGTAACCGGGCCGGGTTGGTGGCGCATGCGCTTATCGGATCCTTCCGAAGCAGCCGAAGCAGAACAGATAAAACCCTTTTTGCGAAAGCATTATCATTGTCTGGAGGAAAAATCAGTAGGCGGCAACCTCCTGATGCCCTTACTCAAGGATATTGCACATCACTTCGTATCCGATACTCCCGAGTCAAATGAAGTACTGGCTGAATTATGTGCAGCAGAAGATGCCTTTCTGGCCCGAGAGGGGGTGGACCCCCTCCTTTTCTTTGGGGTCTACCAGCCTATTGCCCATCACCCCGGATAAAGAGGATGCGGGCGATGGCCGAACCCGGTTCCCCGAAACCGGAAGTACGCGAATTGGAGGCTGCAAAGACCAAATACACACCGGAATTGGCCCGTCGGCCATTGTAATCAGTCCCGTCCCAGATCGCCTGACCACCCAGGGCTTCCGTTTCGTAGACTAAACGCCCGTTGATATCCGTGATCTTAACGATGGCGTTCCGGGCCAGCCCTTTTATGGTAATGGGGCCGCGGTATTCCGGTGCGACCGGGTTGGGAAAGACATTTACCTCAGCGGCGAACACGCGCCCGGCACCGGTTGCTTCGGCCCGGTACGATACAATGCCGTTATCGGTACCAATGAATACTTCCCCATTGTCGTCGTTGATGGCAATATCGATGATGTTATTATCCGGCAGGGGAGAATTGTCGGCAGTAAATCGAAGTAACTCATCCTCTCCGTCGGGACTCAACACAAAAATACCATTACGGGTGCCGACCCACTTGCGATTGGCGCCGTCTACGGCGATGGTCTGGACGTCTTCGTTAGCCAGGAGGTATTCGTTGAATTCATCTTCGGTAAATACCCGTAGGGTACCTTGACAATTGGGTTCGAATACCCCGGACCCACACTCGAAAATCACAATACCCTGGCCGGTTCCAACCCAGACATCGCCATCCAGATCGGTGGTTACGCAATTGACAAGATTGGTAGGCAGGTTGCTATTATTCTGATTGAAGGTGCGGCAGCGGTCGTCGCTACTATCGCTCAAATCCCCCGAATCGAAAACGATAAGTCCGGCGGAGTTGGAATTACTTACGAACCATTTATACCCGTTCAGGTCGACGTCGGCCTGATGGATCTCCCCTATGCCGCAGGAAGGGCGGAAGCTTTGCCATTCGCCCGCTCGTGTGAATACGGAGACGGGGCGTTCGGCGGTGTGATTGGCAATCCAAAGGTTATTGGATTCATCGAATGCGAGTCCCGTAACCCGTGTACGGCTCACATCCCCCTGGGCATTGCGCAGGCTGGAATTGGTATTGTCGTATTGGGTAATGGTTTCCCCATCGTATTGCAATAAGCCTTCGAGGAAGGAGGCCGCAAAGACCATCCCATCGTCGGGCCGGATGGCAACATCAATGATATCGTAGAGGTCATCGTCGGGCGAATTGGGGTCGGGGCCCTTCATGGCCTCCACGGTATTTCGGTTGAATATGCGCCACTGACCATCGATCAGGGAGGCGAAGCCGTGGTCGAGGAAGCGGTAGGTAAATTGTTGAGTTACACCTCCTGAAGCCATCCAGACTTCACCGTCACGGATGGCCATGTCGCGGTTGTTCTCTGACCAGGGTGAATTAAAGCTGAGAAACTGACAGGATTCGTCTTGCAGGCTATTGAGGATTCGGAAATTACGAAATCTATCGGCCATCCAGATCCGTCCCTGTTCATCCTGAACGGCGTAATTTGGTTGCCCGAAACAATTTTCTGGTGCCTGCCCGGCATTGCCCTCCTCATCAAAGTAAACCAAGCGGCCACCACTACCGCTGTTGGGGCGGTAGCCGATGAGCAGATTGCTGCCTTCGGCCGACATATACTCCAGGTTGTACCCTTCTTCGTCGTGGAAGAAGGTCAGGTTCTGACCATCGTAGGTGTACACTTCGCCGTCGAGGTCCAGATAAAGCTGGCCATTGGCTACCACCAAGTCACGGGTACTATAGGCGAAGGGAAATCCTTCATCGGGTCCCAGCAGGGTCCAGTTACCCAGGTTTTGGGGGTTTTGTTCGGTTTCAGCTACCCGGTATAAACCCTCTTCGGTGGCGGCGTATAAAAATCCCTGGTAGCGTGCCAGGTGATCAACCGGCACACCGAAAGTAGTAAAGTCGAATTCTACCCGGTTCAGATTGATACGTGATAGTCCATAGGTAGCAGCGATCAGGAGGGTTGAGTCGGAGTCGGGAACCATTTGGTTGATGGAGCGCTCCCCTACAAAGTTGGTGAAGTTGGCAATCTGATTCATCGTCTCTACGGAGCCATCCGCGCGCACGAGGTCAAGTACACTGTTTTCGTAGGCAATTACCAGTATTTTTTGGCCACGGTGATACTGCAGGCTGGCAATTCCAATATTACTGAGCCCGTCGATCTTATCCAGGAAGTTAACGGCCCGATCAACTTTATCGATGGACATGACCGACCACTCGGTTCCGTAGAAAATCTGGTCGGCACTTTGGGTAACGTAAGGTCCTGCCTGATAGGGCAAATGACTGCGCCACTGGCCGATGGCTGTATTCAGTTCTTGAGCACGAGTGAAGGAACTGAAAAAAAGAGCCCCAAATAGTAGAAATAGCATGCGTTGCATAGGCGTGATCGTGGATTGAAGCGAGCGTTTTCCAAGTCGCATCATTTTAACCAGGTGCCGGCCCGGATATTGTTCATCAGGACGAATTTAGCGATACAATGGCGTTTTGAGGAGGTATTCGTAAACGGGGTCGGGAAGCATGTACTGTACGGATTTTCCCTCCCGAAAGCAGCGACGAATAAAACTGGCCGACAGGTGCATGAGGGGAACTTCATCCATCAGGTGAACGTGGTGGTGATCAGCCAGGTCACCGGCATGGTAACCGGGGCGTTGGTATACGTAAAGCTCGTAGTCGCGGAGGATGAGTTCGTAATTTTTCCATTTGTGAAGTGTGCCCAGGTTGTCGCCGCCCATGATCAGGGCAAAATGGTACTCCGGGTATTTCTCACGCATGTAGGTGAGCGTGTCAATGGTATACGAAGGCTGCGGCAGACCGAATTCAATATCTGATGCCCGCAAACTGGTCGATTCTCCGATAGCGAGTTGTACGAGGTGAAGCCGGTCGTAGTCCTTCGCCAGGCTTTTTTTCGGTTTGAGCGGATTTTGGGGCGAGACTACCATCCAGACTTCGTCCAGGTCGGTATGGGTGGCCATGACGTTGGCAATGATCATATGCCCAACGTGGACGGGATTGAAAGAGCCAAAAAACAAACCGATTTTTCGGGCCGACATGGATGGAGTAGATTTCTAATTGTTGTTGAGGAGGCTGTCCATGATGCGGTCCAGTTCCTCGTCGATACGTAATTGTTCTTCGTGAGGAGCATCGACCAGCCAGCCTGACTTGGTGCGGACCAACTGGAAATTAGCCTGATACTGCTCGTATTGGTCGCGCAACGTGCAAAGGCATATTGCCGTATCTGCGCGCACAGAACAATCGAGTTCTTCAAAAGTGGTCACAAGCACGGTGGAATCGCTCACCTCCAGGGCAATGATCTCGGCGAGTTCGTCGAGGCGTTCCTGCTCGGCCGGGGTACTCAGCGCCTTGGCTTCTTCGAATTGGTTGCGGTCGTAATATCCCTGGTAAGCACGCAAGACCTCTTCGGGCGACTGGTCCACCGATTCGGCCGATTCACCTGGCTCCGGTTGGCAAGCAAATAGCACAGTTGCCATTATCAACAGGCATCCTGGCATATATGGGAAGCGATTCGGCATGGAAAGCGATTTTACGCGAGGGATCAACCGACACGCGAGGCCGGTGGTTTTCGCAATTAGTTACTCAGCATCACGGGCATTACCAGCATGAGGATGTCTTCTCCTTCAGAATCCTCATTAGGCAGCAGAATGCCAGCGCGGGTTGGGGTCGATAATTCCATTTGCACTTCGTCGGATTCCAGTACTCCGAGCATCTCCACCAAAAATTTGGCGTTAAAGCCGATGGTGAGTGGCTCGCCTTCGTAAGAGCAAGCCAGCTGCTCGGTAGCTTCGTTAGAGAAGTCGAGATCCTGAGCGGAAACGGTAAGGCTGCCATCGTGAATGTTCAGGATGACCTGATTAGTCGTTTTATTGGCGTAGATCGCGATCCGTTTCAGGGAGTTCTGGAAGTCGGTGCGGGAGATCGTCAGTGTATTCGGGTTGTCGACCGGAATGACCGCGTTATAGTCGGGGTAGCGCGCATCGATGAGGCGACAAACCAATTGTGTTTGACCGAAGTTGAAGAAGGCATTGGCCTTATTGAAAGCCATCTTCACTTCGTCGCCTCCCGGCAGTGCGTTTTTCAGCAGGTTCAGTGCCTTTTTAGGAACGATGAAGGAGGTGGACACTTCACTGGATAAGTTGGAGTAGGTGTATTTAACCAATTTGTGGGCATCGGTAGCCACCATGGTCAGCTTATTGAAGTCGACCTGAAAAAATACGCCTGTCATAGCGGGGCGCAACTCATCGGAACTGGTCGCAAAAAGTGTCTTACTCACTGATTGATTCAGGATGGGTGCGGGCAATTCGATCTCGTCGACGGAATCGGGCTCGGGAATGGCCGGAAAATCCTGGCCGTTTTCACCTGCCAGGCGGTACTTACCGTAGGCCGAAGTGATCTCGATACCGAAATTTTCGTCGTCGACCGTAAAAGTGATCGGTTGTTGGGGCAGAGCTTTCAGTGTATCGAGCAGGATTTTGGCAGGCACAGCTACGGACCCATTGCCGTCGGCATTCACTTCAATTTCGGTGGTGATCGATGTCTCGAGATCGGTAGCTGCAATTCGAAGTGTTTTTCCGGAAATCGTAAAGAGGAAATCCTCCAGGATTGGCAGCACGGGATTGGAGCCGATCGAACCGGCGGCCAGGGTGAGTTGTTTGAGCAATTCGGATGAGGATACACTAAATTTCATAAAGCGGTATGATTTGAAGTCTTATTACCCGGAAAGCTACAAATTTAACGCTTCCCGCTCGTTTTTCCGCATCAAATAATACACAGGATGTGAATAACTTCCAGCGGGATAAAAAGAGATCAAAAAAACGTTCGGTCTTCAGAACATCCTTTAATAATGTATTGGAAATTGTTGTTTAACGGGTGAAAATGGAGGTGCCAGGTTCGGGCAGTTAGGTCGCTTTGGGGCTTCCATATCCGACGGAACGCCATGAACAACGCCTCAACCGGGTTATGCCCGGAGCGCAGGGGGAGCCAGAAGACCTTCACCTGCTTGAGGGGGAGCAGCTCCTTAGAATTTTCTAATTTGCACGTATGGCCAATCGCAAAATACCACCACGTATACAGACGATCGACCGCATCGATTTCCCCGAAGTGGTTAATTACCATTTGGATAATGAGATACCAGTTTACCTCATTGCACAGCCTGATCAGGAGGTTTTTCGACTGGAGATAGTGGTTGATGCGGGGCGTCCTTATGAATCGGCTCCCCTGGTGTCGCGCACTACACAGCAGATGTTGCGGGAGGGCACCCGGCACCGCTCCAGCAGCGAACTGGCTGAATACCTGGATTACTGCGGAGCCAGTTTATCACTACCCGCGCAGATGGATACCGCAAATCTGGTCGTGCAGGGATTGCGTAAACACTTCGAAGCGATAATAACTATGGTTGCCGAGCTTCTGCGGGCTCCGTCTTTTCCGGAGGATGAGTGGAGGGCTTTGCGCGAGCGCTCCAAGGCGAACCTGCGAATAGAGTTAGAGAAAAACGAGGTCGTTGCTTACCGGCAGATCACTGAATATCTTTTTGGGGAAACCCATCCATACGGCTACAACAGCCACCTGGTGACTTACGACGAGTTGACAATCGACCAGCTTCGGGGTCACCACGATCAGTATTATCGCACCGGGCAGATGAAGCTGTTTTTGGCCGGCGGACTGGGGGATCCGGAGCTGGAGGCGCTGAATAAGTGCCTGGGCCAGGGCATACCACTGGGGGAAGCTACTGAACCCCGTATCCCAGGGGCCGAGATGCGTAGGGGGTACCACCATATTCCGGGCAGTGGCCAGCTACAGACCGCCATTCGGATGGGAAGACCGCTGTTTGACCGAAGGCACCCTGATTACCACGGGTTATACATCCTCAATACCCTCTTGGGGGGGTACTTTGGATCCCGCCTGATGGATAACATTCGGGAAGAAAAAGGCCTCACGTATAATATTTACTCATCACTTGATACGAACCGTCACGATGGTTGCTGGCTCATTGCCTGTGAGACGAGCCCGAAGCACGTGGAAACCTGCCTGGCGGAAATTGAGCAGGAAATGCGGAAACTTCGCGAAGAAATAATGGATCGGGAGGAGCTGGAAATGGTTCGCAATTACCTGTTAGGTACTTTCCTAAGCCAGGTTGACGGTTCCCTGAACAGCATCGAATGGTTGGCCGGTCTGGTCAGTGATGGTCTGGATCCATCCTTTTTTTCGGAAGCAGTACAGCGTGTTAACGAGATCCAACCGGAGGACATCCAACGTCTGGCACAGAGCTATTTAGAGCCCGATTCCTGGACAAGCCTGACGGTAGGTGTGAAATCCTGAACTTTTTTGCTTTATGGCAAAAAAGCTTGTCTTAATGCGATAAATAAAGACTCCAAATTTTCCGATAATTGGGAAAAATGCGTTGTTTTACGTATTAGGAAAGGATAGCTACGAACCCCGTTCCCATTATTCCAACCTACCGTTAGGGCACAATAATCGAACTATGGTGCCGTTTGGGGTACGATATTGAAAAAAAATCAGGTACAACCCACGTTAATGAAGCTGTTTAGTTTTTTTAAGCAGGAATTAGCCATTGATCTTGGTACTGCAAATACGCTTATCATACAAGACGGCGAAATTGTCGTCGACGAACCTTCCATCGTAGCCATCAACCGCAAAACCGGAGAAACCATAGCCGTGGGCCGAAAGGCTATGCAGATGCACGAAAAGACCCACGAGGATATAAAAACTATCCGCCCGTTGAAGGACGGGGTAATCGCCGACTTCCAGGCTGCTGAAAGTATGATTGAAGGACTAATCCGAATGATTGGTTCTCGCCGCCGCTTTTTCACCCACCTCAAAATGGTTATTTGTATACCTTCCGGAATTACTGAAGTGGAAAAGCGGGCTGTTTTTGATTCTGCCGACCACGTCGATAGTAAAGAAACATATTTGATCCATGAGCCTATGGCTGCCGCACTGGGTATTGGCCTGGATGTGGAGGAGCCCATGGGTAATATGATCATCGACATAGGTGGAGGTACCACGGAGATCGCCGTGATCGCGCTGTCGGGCATTGTTTCGGACCAATCGATTCGCACAGCCGGTGACGAGCTGACCAGCGATATCGTCAGCTACATGAAACGGCAGCACAATATTCTGATCGGTGAACGAACTGCTGAGCAGATCAAAATCCACGTCGGTTCTGCCCTGCACAAACTCGAAAATGGACCGGAGGACTTTCCAGTGAATGGGCGGGACCTCATGACTGGTATCCCCAAACAGATCAAGATATCGTACAGCGAGGTGGCCCATGCCATCGACAAATCGGTCAGCAAGATCGAGGATGCTGTGCTGAAGGCATTGGAGGCTACACCCCCTGAATTGGCTTCAGATATATACCGAACAGGATTGTATCTGACGGGTGGTGGTGCTCTTTTACGGGGCCTGGACACCCGACTGGCCGCCAAAACCAAACTGCCGGTTCATATTGCTGAAGATCCTCTACGCGCGGTAGTGCGTGGAACCGGTATTGCGCTGAAAAATACCGATCGCTTCTCGTTCCTGATCGGGCGTGACAGTGTGAAGTAGGTTCTGCTGTGATAGGGATCGACAAAATTTATTGCGAGTATGACCGCCCTCCTACGACTCCTTTCCAGATTGGGGCCTCTTTTTCTCTTTCTTTTACTGGAAAGTATTAGCCTGTATTTGGTAGTGACGTATAATACCGAGCAGGGACGGTTATTTCTCAGCTCCACCAACCGCTTCACCAGTTTTATTAACCGACAGGTATCCGGCGTGACTGGCTACGCCAATTTGCGAGAGGAAAACCAGGAGCTCGTCGAAGAGATCATCGACTTGCGCGAGCGACTGGGCAATGCGTATTACGACAATACGGCCAGTATTGATACAGCCCTGGCTGATTCGAGTGCATTGCCGTTATATACCTACATCGATGCCCGGGTGATCAACAACTCTATCAGCCGTAAAAACAATTACCTCACGCTGAACAAGGGTAGTAAACATGGATTGCGCCCACACATGGGGGTTATTTCCAACGACGGGGTGGTAGGTATTGTGCGGCAGGTATCGCCCCATTATGCTATGGTCATGTCGGTACTGCATAGTAAAACCCGGATTACGGCCGAGATCAGAGATAAAGGCTATTTTGGTGCTCTGGTCTGGAAAGAGCAGGATCCGCGCTTTATGTATCTGGAGGATGTACCCAAACACCATTTCATTGAATTGGGGGATACGGTACAAACCAGCCGGTTTTCCCACATTTTTCCGGAAGGGATTGCCCTGGGCGAGATCGCTGATTTCAGTGTACCCGAAGGCGGCAGTAATTTTAATATCAAGGTTAGACTCAATACGGAAATGGGCCGGTTGCGGCAAGTATTGGTGGTTAATAACCTCATGAGTGAAGAGATCGAACAACTAGAAGAAGGGGTCCTCAATGAATAGTGCTGTCCTTGCCAATATTGTCCGATTTATCGGGTTGCTGTTGCTTCAGGTATTGATCATTAAACAGATCGAATTGGGGCCTATTGGCGGTAGCATTATCCAATTGTTCGTGTACCCTTTGTTCCTGTTACTCATCCCTCTTCGCACTTCCCGGGAGGTTCAGCTGTTGATCGGTTTTGTGGTAGGGATCAGTGTTGATTTGTTCTATAATTCAGCCGGACTGCACGCCAGCGCTTGTGTTTTTTTGGCCTACGTACGTCCCTATGTGCTCCGGATCGTAGAGCCAAGAGCAGGGTACGACAAAACGAAGGGATTGACCCCGGAGCGCATCAATTGGGGATGGTTTGTGCGGTATGCCAGCTTGGGTGCCCTGGTTCATTCTCTGTGTTTTCACTTGGTCGATGCATTTACTTTTGCTGCCTTTGGGGTCATCTTGTTAAAAACGGTTTTGTCCGTTGCCTTTTCCCTGTTGTTTATGTTTATTTTAGTATTGGTGTTCAATCCTAAAGATTAAAGCACGTATAAAGTGGCCAACCAACACGTTTCCCGGAAAATATACATACAGTTGCTGATACTGCTTGCGGGACTCGTCCTGATCGGTAAAGCCTTTCATTTACAGGTACTCGATCGCAAATCCAGAAAACAGGCCGATGCCGTGGCCATTGATAAATATACGCTCTACCCATCCCGCGGGTTGGTGTACGACCGCGATGGAGAATTGTTGATCTCCAACCGGCCCATGTACGATCTGTTGGTTACTTACAATCGTTTGGATCCGGCCATGGATACGACCAAATTGTGTGAGCTGCTGGAGATCGATCGTACGTTCTTCGAAGAGAACATCGAGAAAGACTGGAGAGATCCCCGGTTTTCACGATCCATCCCCTTTGTATTCCTCAGTAAAATCTCGGCTGACCGTTTTGCGGAGTTTCAGGAAAGCCTGTACCAATTTCCAGGGTTTGAGATTCAGAAACGTAACGCGCGAGATTACCCACACCAGACCGGATCCCACCTGCTGGGATTTATCCGGGAAGTAAATAAGAACGAGGTAGATGAAAACCCGGAGATATACAGCCCGGGGGATTACATCGGTGCCAGCGGACTCGAACTGGCTTACGAGGGGGCTTTACGAGGCGTAAAGGGAGCATCTTATATTTTGAAGGATAATATCGGGCGTGCCGTAGCTCCTTTTTTAGCCGGCACCCAGGACCGTCCGCCTGAAAGCGGAGACGACCTGATCGCCTCCATTGACCTGGACTTGCAAGCCTATGGAGAGCAGCTGATGCAAAACAAAATCGGTGGTATCGTTGCTATCGAGCCAGCCACCGGCGAGATCCTGGCTATGGTCAGTACGCCGACGTACAATCCCCTCGACCTCACCATCAATAACAATAACCGGGGTAAGGCTTATCAGGCCCTCAGCGAGGACCCGAATAAACCCCTGTTCAATCGGGCGATTATGGCCCAGTACCCACCGGGCTCCCTGTTTAAACCCATCCTTGCCCTGGTTGCCATGGAGGAGGAGACCATCGATCCGGATCGCACCCTTCCCTGCTACGGCGGCTGGGCATACAACGGAAAGATATTGCTCGGTTGTCACGGACACCCTACTTGCCGGAATATCTCGGATGCCATCCAATTCTCCTGCAATAATTACTTTGTCAATGTCTTTCGACAAACGGTCGATCAATATGGGTTCAATAACCCCGGTCGGGGCCTTGATACGCTTAATGCGTACCTGAATCGCTTTGGTATGGGGCGCCAGCTGGGTATTGATTTTCCAGGTGAAAAGGCAGGTAATGTACCAACCTCTGACTACTTCGAGCAGTGGTACGAAGGGCAGCGATGGAACAGTATTTGGATACGCTCCCTGGGCATCGGACAGGGAGAGTACCTGACCACTAATCTCCAGCTTGCAAATATGGCGGCCATTATCGCCAACCGTGGGTACTACATAACTCCTCACCTCATTAAGGGATACCGTTTTAATACCCAGTCCATAGCCCCCAAGTACACCGAACCTCAACAGGTAGGGATCGCTCCGGAACATTTTGAACGGGTGATTGATGGTATGGAAGGGGCGGTCCGATACGGTACCGCCCGGTCGGCTTTTATTCCTGACATAGCTATTTGCGGAAAAACGGGTACGGCCGAGAACCCCTTCGGGGAGGATCATTCTATCTTCTTTTGTTTTGCCCCCAAGGACGATCCGCAAATTGCGGTGGTCGTATACGTAGAGAATAGTGGTTTCGGTGGTACTTACGCGGCACCTATCGCCAGCCTCATGATCGAAAAATACCTGGTTGGCGAGATCCGTGGTCCCGCCCGGGAATGGCTGGAACGCCGCATACTGAATGCCAATTTAATGCCGGACCAGACACCGTGATCAGGCATAGGTTTAGGTAAAGGTGTCCGACTTCAAAAAGGTCTTTCGACCAAAAACTGCTTATGGAGAAAAAACGGGTGTTACGATTAGGTTCCTGCCTGCGGCCTGGCGGATACCGGCTGTTCTCAATGATCATCCTGCTGTATTGTACAGTTACTGGGCCCGCCCAGCCCAACGAAATCCGAATGATCTTCGCGGGTGATATTATGATGCACCAGTCTCAGCTCGATGCGGCCGAACGCGGGGATGATACCTTTGATTTCAGCCCGGTGTTCCGATATATTTCACCACTGCTTCAGGAGGCTGATCTGGCGATCGGAAATCTGGAGCTGACCCTTCCGGGAAAACCGCCCTATGCGGGGTATCCGAATTTTCGGTCGCCCGATACGCTGGCCCACACCCTGCGAGAGGCCGGGTTTGATGTCCTGGTTACTTCAAATAATCACTCTAACGACGCCAAGACCGACGGGATCGTCCACACCATTGAAGCACTCGACCGGAAAGGAATAATCAACACGGGCACCTTTGTCGATGCCAGTGACCGGGCAGCGCGCTACCCGCTGGTCATCGAGAAAAAGGGTTTCCGGATCGGGCTGCTAAATTATACCTACGGCACCAATGATCCGCATATACCTGAACCCTGCATCGTTAATCTGATTGATTCTTTGCAGATTAAAACCGACCTGAAGGCCTTACATAAAAAGGAGCCCGATATCATTATTGCCTTTATGCACTGGGGGGATGAATACCAATTAGACGAGAACGAGAAACAACAGCAGTTGACTTGGATGCTGTTTGAAAGCGGGGTAGACTTGGTGATTGGTGCCCATCCACACGTTGCCCAGCCAGTGAAATTACTGCACGAATACCGCCAGGAAGGACTCCGGCAGGGCTTGGTTGCATATTCATTGGGGAACGCTGTTTCAGGGCAGGTGCGGACAAATACGGATATGGGGCTGCTGATGGAAGTTACCTACCGCCGCGATCCACTGACCAGGGAGGCACAATTGCTGAGCCATCACTATCTGCCGATCTGGCGGTACCGGGGTCGGGATGAGGATGGCCACCGCCTAATCTCCATCCTTCCCGTGTCGGCCTTTGAAAAGGACGATCCGCCATTCCTGCTCAAGCCTTCCGACCGAGAACGAATGGATTCAGTTACCAAACGCATAAGGGAGCACCTCAAGCGCTACCATAGTTCCGAGAGGCGCGTATCTTTGCAAGCATGGAAGAGAACAACCAAGAAATGACCGTTTCGGCCATTGTGGCCATGGCTCGTAACCGCGTGATCGGTCGCAATAACGAAATTCCCTGGTATCTGTCTGACGATCTGAAATTTTTCAAGAAAACCACCCTGAATCACCACATCATCATGGGGCGGAAAAGTTTTCTGTCGATCGGACGCCCCCTCCCCAAACGCACCAATATTATTGTGACCCGCGACCCTTTCTTTGTGGCCACCGGATGCCTGGTTGCTCACAGTGTAGAAGAGGCACTGGGCATTGCTTATGACAATGGGGAAACCGAAGCCTTTATCATCGGAGGCGGTCAAATTTACGCCCAGAGTGCTGACCTGTGGGATCGGTTATACCTCACCGAGGTAGATGCTGAAATAGAAGGTGATGTGTACTTCCCTGAACTGGATTGGTCGGAATGGGAAACGGTATCAAGCCGTAAATTCCACCAGGATATTCGCAACGATCACGCCTTCGTGATCAAGCAGCTCGAGCGTATTGAAGATTCCGATGAAGAGGAGTAAGTAGGTTGACTATCAGCCGTTTGGCAAACGCCTAAGTTTGGCGTAAGCCCGACAATGTGCCGCCAGCGCCCTTGTGGCGTGCCGTTGTTTCCCACAATTTACCGGGAAACACAAATCGATGAAAGAAGAACTTCTCCACTATATATGGCGCTATCAGCAATACGATAACCGCGACCTGTTGACTACTGCGGGTGAAGATCTGCGGATCGTGAATCCCGGTCAGTATAATTTCGATGCAGGTCCTGATTTTCTGGAAGGCCGGGTTCAGGTGGGCCCTACCCGCTGGCACGGGCACATTGAGATTCACTTGCAGTCCTCCGATTGGTTAAAACACGGCCACGCTCAGGACTCTGCTTACCAAAACGTTATTCTACACGTGGTACTCCGGGAAGATGTCCCCATTCGACTGGCTGATAACAGCCGCATTCCTTGTCTGGAATTACAGAATCGCATTGATCCCGCCATGCTAAAGACATACCGAAAACTCTACGTTCAGCCCGCCAGGATTCCCTGCGAGAGTTTATTGCCGCAGGTGCCTTTGCTGACAAAGCAATGGTGGCTTGACCGTTTGTGTATGGAGCGATTGGAAGCACGCACCCTACGCATTGCCGCCAGGTTAGGACAAAACCGGGGTGATTGGGAGAAGACGTTTTACGAAACGCTGGCCGGTGGATTTGGGTTAAGGGTTAATCGGGAGCCCTTCGAGCAATTGGCCGAGCGGACGCCTTTATCTATTTTGCTTCGCCACCGCCAGCAATTGTTTCAGGTAGAGGCTTTGCTGTTCGGACAAGCTGGATTATTGCAGGCTGCTTTTGAGGATGCCTATCCTAACTCACTAAGGGAGGAGTACCAATTCCTGCAAAGCAAATATCAATTGCGACCCGTTGCGGGCTGCCCCTGGAAGTTTTCACGCATGCGACCGGCTGGGTTTCCGACCATTCGTTTGGCTCAATTCGCCATGTTGCTCCACCAATCTGATCACCTCTTTAGTAAAGCCCTGGTGGCGGAAACGGTTGCCGACATCTCCCATATGCTCGACGTTCAGGTATCGGGCTACTGGGCCACTCATTACCGTTTCGACCAGCTTGGGAAAGCATCAGCCAAACGATTGGGAGAGCAAGCAGTACAACAGATTGTCATCAATGTACTGGTACCTTTTCTCATTCACTACGGTAAAGTAAGGTCACGGGAAGGTGTCATTGCCCGGGCACGAACCTTACTGGAAGACATACCACCGGAACAAAACAAGGTCATTCGCGATTGGACGCGCCTGGGGCTCCAACCGGAGCATTCTGGTGATTCGCAGGCTCTGCTGCAATTGCACAAGGAATACTGCCAGAAACACCGGTGTACCGAGTGTGGGATCGGGCGCTATTTGTTGGGCACGAGATAGGTCCAAGGGCCAAGGTTCACGGTTCACGGCTCACGGGCCACGGCTCACGGACCAAGGTCCGTGGACCATGAACCTCGGACCAATTAGCTACATATGTATCGGCCGGTTATCGGTAGCAGCCAGGGCTGCTTCCTTAAGGGCTTCTGTATAGGTTGGATGAGCGTGACTCATGCGGGCGGCATCTTCGGCGGAAGCCCGGAATTCCATCAGGGCGACTGCTTCGGCGATAATATCTGCTACGCGTGCTCCCACCATATGGACACCGAGTATTTCGTCGGTTTCCTTATGGGAAATAACCTTGATCATACCTTCGGTATCGGTACTGGCGCGGGCTCGTCCGAGCGCTTTAAAGGGGAACTTACCCACCTTGATGGGTGTGCCGGCCTCCTTGAGTTCCTCCTCGGTTTTGCCTACTCCTGCCACTTCCGGCCAGGTATAGACCACGTTCGGAATTAAATTGTAATCGATATGGGGTTTTTGTCCGGTAATCTGTTCGGCGACCAGTACCCCCTCTTCTTCGGCTTTATGGGCCAGCATGGCACCGCGCACTACATCTCCGATAGCGTAGATGTGTGGTTCAGCTGTTTGCAGGTGGTCGTTCACCTCCACGCGGCCACGATCGTCCAGGGCGACGCTGGTGTTTTCAAGCCCCAGGTTATAGGTGTAGGGCCGGCGGCCGATCGATATCAGGCAGTAGTCGGCATCAAGGGTGAAGGTGTCGTCGCTATCGCGCTTTTGCACCTCTACTTTAACCTTTGTTTTCAGGGCTTCCACTGAATTTACCTTGTGCTTCATGTGAAACTTCACACCGATTTTTTTCAGGGCGCGCATAAGTTCCTTTCCGCAGTCCTTGTCCATGGTAGGGATGATGCGGTCCTGGAACTCCACTACTTCCACTTCGGTGCCTAAGCGTGCGTATACCGACCCCAGTTCGAGGCCGATCACACCACCGCCGATCACGACCATTCGCTTGGGGACCTTGTCGATATCGAGGGCCTCAGTGGAAGTGATCACGCGTTTTTTATCATAATTGAAAGCTTCCGGTGTGATGGGCTTGGATCCGGTAGCAATGATTATTTTGTCTGATTCGATCTGTTCGGTAGTGTCGTCGTCCTTAGTGATCTTGATGGTATGGGCATCGACGAATGATCCGTGTCCGTGGTGAACATCGATCTTATTTTTCTTCATCAGGAAGTCAATGCCGTTCACATTTTCCTCAACGACCTGATTTTTCCGTTTGATCATTTGGGGCATGTCGACTGCCAGGTCTTTGAGATTAATACCGTGCAGTTCAAATTTTTCTTTGGCGTTATGGTAATGCTCGGATGAGTCGAGCAATGCTTTGGAAGGGATACAGCCTACGTTCAGGCAAGTTCCTCCCAGGGTGGAGTACCGTTCAATAATGGCCGTTTTCAGTCCCAGTTGTGCGCAACGAATAGCAGCCACGTATCCTCCGGGGCCTGATCCAATAACGGTAACATCGTATTTCATGTCAATTGATTGAAGTGGGTATACGGATTAGTTTTTCTGATTGTTGTCGTTGTTATTGCGATTACCCCGGTTCTTTGACCGATTACCGCCGCGCTTGCCGCCGCCTTTACCTTTGCGATCGTCCCGGCTTTTGTCTCCCTGGGATCGGTTTTGGTTGCGATTGCCTCGGTTTTTGCCGCGACTGCGCTTCTTCTTTTTCTTCTTACGACGCTTTTTCTCCTCCGGTAGTTCAATCTCACCGGTAACATCTGCAAATTGAATTTCTTCCTCTGGTTCTTCAAAGGTAATGGCGGCGCCGAATTGTGCAAAATCCTGGGGCTTATCACCTTGTTTATTTATATTCCGGATCTTGGACACCACCTCCACGTTCAGGGGGTATACCTTTCCCCGACCGCGTTCGTGATCATAGGCGTAGTACATGATGCCCTTGAAGATGTCTGTTTTCAGGAGGATGGCAGTCCCGGCGTGGGTATAAAGTTTGTCGGCCTGCTCGGGGAAGTTTTCCAGTGCCTCCATATAGGTGTCGAGCTCGTAGTTGAGGCAGCACTTCAGGCGACCACACTGACCGGAAAGTTTAGCTTGGTTGATGGCCAGGTTTTGGTACCGGGCAGCGGATGTTGAGACCGATTTGAAATCAGTGAGCCATGTGGAACAGCACAACTCCCGGCCACAAGAGCCAATGCCACCAATGCGGGCGGATTCCTGACGGGCACCGATCTGGCGCATTTCAATCTTGATCCGGAATTCCTTGGCGTAGTGCCGAATCAATTCGCGGAAATCAACCCGGCCGTCGGCCGTATAGTAAAAAGTAGCTTTGCGTTTGTCGCCCTGGTACTCCACGTCGCCCACCTTCATTTCGAGCCCGAGGGTGCGGGCGATGGCGCGCGCGCGCACCATGGTTCTATGTTCCAGGCTACGGGCTTCGGCGAGGCGTTCCATATCGCGCTCATTGGCTTTGCGGATCACCTCGTGCAGTACGTCGGCTTCTTTGGTTTTCTTTTTCTTCAGTTGCAGACGAACCAGGTCACCCGAGAGGGAGATGTGGCCGATATCGAATCCATTACCTGTTTCGACTACCACCACATCGCCGGTTTCGGCCTGGGCGTGGTCGCGCTTTCGGTAAAAGCCTTTTCGGGCCCCGTTCTTGAAGGAGACTTCTACAATGTCGAAGGGGTCGCTATCCTGTATATTCATGCTCGACAACCAGTCGAACGTATTGAGGCGGTTACATCCGCCGGTTGCACAACCGCCATTGCTACGACAGCCGTTTGGTTTTCCATTACTTGCTACAGTACATCCTGTACATCCCATTGGTCTTGTATTTATGGTACCGAAACGCCTGGCTTCGTTTATGCTTTCGCAAAAAAAAACGCAGCCTATTTCTTTGCAAGAGAAGCGGTTGGGTCCGGTACGTATAAGCGAAGGGCCGTTGCCCGTTCGTCGTCATTAGTTAATGCGTGGCCACCATCTCCGGGTGTGTTCGCCGGATAAACTGATGGAGCTGAATGCCGGTGTCCAGTAATAAAATCTTAGGGTTGGCATTGCGCTCTATGTAGTAGTGGCAATCGGTCAGTAATCGCACCATGTGCTCTAACTGATCTGTTTCCAAAATGCCGGCCAGTTTCAGGGCGGAAGCCCGCTCGGCTTCCTGTAACCTTAAGTCGGTCTGACCGGTAACCTTATGAACGAGTAGCTCTCGCATAAAGTGCAAGGCGTAGAATAAAAAATGTTTTTGGTTTTCGCGTCCCAGCCTGGCAAATTGTTCAGTCCATTTGACCAGCTCAACGCCGTTTCCTTTGTAGGCTTTTCGCATCAGGTCGAGGAAAAGCTCGTCGTAGTCGTTTCCTTTTTCCCGGGCCAGTTGCAAGGCTGTATTGAAGTTGCCTTCGCTCAGGTGAGCGATGCCGGAAGCGCGATCGCTCAGATCCGGATGCTTTTGCTGCAAACCCTGAATAACGTCCTGGTCGGCGAGTTTGGGCACTTTAACCAATTGACAGCGCGAAAGGATCGTATTCAGGATGCGCTCGGCCGATTCGGCAACCAGGATAAAGTAGGTACTCTCCGGTGGTTCTTCAATGATCTTGAGCAGGCGATTGCCTTCCTTGGCCAGGTATTCAGGCATCCAAATGATCATCACCTTGGCGTCGGCTTCAAAGGTTTTCAGGCTGAGTTTCTTGATGATGGCGACACACTCCTCCTTCGTTATATTCCCCTGGCGATTTTCCGCGCCGATGTGCTGCAGCCAGTCATTAACATTGAGGTACGGGTTTTGCCCGATGGCATCCCGCCATTCGCGTAAAAACTGGTCACTGGTAGCTTTACTGCCTACCGTCGGATAAGAAAAGTGAAGATCGGGATGCGCAAGTTTGTCGATCTTGCGGCAATTCGAACAGGTACCGCAGGCATCATCCTCCGTTCGGTTGCCACACAAGAGGTAACGAGCGTATGCAAGAGCCATTGCCAACTGTCCGCTCCCTTCAGGTCCGAGCAATAACAGGGCATGCGGCATGCGCTCGTGCAACACCAATTGTCGGAGGGTATGTTGGGTGGCCGTTTGGCCAATTATGTCATTAAATTGCATATGCCTGTTCGTAGGTTGCCCGCAGGGGGCAACGGCTAAAATCAGGATGCATTCAACCAATCGAGGATTTGATCATCGAAAGGACTCACGGAGGAAGGAAGACTGTTGACCAATTGTCCCTGTTCGTCTAACAGAAACTTGTGAAAGTTCCAGTTCACCGTACTGTCTTGCTGCCTGTTCTTGCTTTTTTGTGTAAGCCAGCTATAAACAGGATGCTGCAGTGTGCCGGTGACTTGTATTTTAGCCGCCATGGGGAATGTCACCCCGTAGTTGGTCGTACAAAACGACTGGATTTCCTGGTTCGTTCCGGGTTCTTGCCCGCCAAAATCATTAGCGGGGAACCCCACAATGACCAATTGGTCCTGATATGTATCGTATAGCTCCTGCAATTGGGCGTACTGAGGCGTAAAACCACAGCGAGAAGCAACGTTTACGATCATTATTTTCTTACCGGTAAAGCCGGAAAAATCTATCTGTTGATTTGCGATTCCTTCAACGGTGAATGTATGAATGCTATCCACTGATTTTTTAATATCGACATTTCAAGTCAAAAATAAACAATTAAACCGACAACAACTTGGTTTGGAGTTCCAAACAAATGCGCGCCGGGCATATAGAAGTCATTGCGTAAGTCAAAACCTCGAGCCGGTAATTGCAGTGCGGCACTTTCTTGGCGCGTGCTGAGGATGGTAGGGGTTTGCACCCAAAATACCAAGCCTTTTAACGGGGAATATGAGGGCAAAGACAACCATTCGGAAAACCTCGTGTTTTGGTTTTGATTTATCAACACAATAACGCTGCCACAAGTATGAGAATTGCTGCCTTTCGGCGGGCCCACTTCAATGCGGCCCACCGCCTGTTCAATCCCGATTGGTCCGACGAGAAAAACAGGGAGGTCTTTGGCCCCTGCAGTAATCCGAACTATCACGGACACAATTACGAACTGGAAGTTAAAGTGGTAGGAGAGGTGGATCCGGAAACGGGATATCTGATCGATCTTAAAACACTAAAAGATCTAATTAAAGAGCAGATCGAAGATCGGTTTGATCACAAAAACCTGAATCTGGATACGGAGGAGTTCGCCAACCTTAATCCCACGGCCGAACACATTTGCCACGTCATATGGACTATTTTGCGGAAGCACCTCGATGAGCGGTACGAATTAGTAGTGCGCCTTTACGAAACACCGCGAAATTACGTAGAGTATCCGGCCTGATCAGGGGCGCAGTCCGCGCTTGCCCAGCCTCAGCGTACGCAGGATGCCGTATTCGTAATTTACCAGACTCACCAGGTAGATACCGTCGGGTAGATTATACACCGGGTAGCGTTTGCCCTCTGCGGCACGAAAACTTACTACACGCCGGCCAATCATATTGGTGATTACCACTTCGTCGACATAATTGGACGATGTAAGCTCAAAGAAGCTGGTCGCGGGATTGGGGTACATCCGCAGACCCGGTTCCAGCCATTCCTGAATATTAGTGACGGTTGCCTGGCGTACATCGGGCAAATAGACAATGGTCTCGATGATGTCGTCTGGTGACTCGACCAGTGCCAGGTCGAGTTCAATGCGACCACTACCCGGCGTGTTGTTGGGCAGTACGTAGAGGATCATTTGCAGTGAGCTGTCGGGAGGTAATACTACGGGGGCATTTACCCCCAGGTTATCGTCGATATTGGAGCTGACGATGGGTACGTAACACTCCACATTATCGCATACTTGCGTATCCCATTCGCCGGGTTTGTCGAGTTCGAGGCGGGTCCACTTCAGGCGCACCGTATCGTCGGAGATATTCGTGATCTTCGTTTTCAATTCCAGGTCGAGGAAGCTGTCGGAGAGGTCGATCTCAAAGATGGAATCAATAGAGGTCTGCTCGACCAGGATCTGCCCCGAAAGGGGCCCGGTCAGGCAAAGAAACAGAACGGATAAAAGGATAAGTATACGATGCTGCATAAGCCTAGTTCATTGGGGTTGCGTATTAGTGCTGCAATACGTGGTAAAATACGGTCAACTACTGGTAAACGCAATGCCAATGACCGGATTAATGAATCTTTAACGCAACTAATATTCTACCCTTCCTGAAAAAACAGCTAAAAACAATCTCTTTAGCTAGTAAAATATAGCCTTTTGGCCTTTTTCGGAGCCCTTATTTTGAGTCTAAAACGCCTTCGATAACCTCCCAGAAATACCGCTTTGTGGCGTTTTTTGTGTCGCTTTTGTACCTTGCCCCCATTCCAAACACGCGACACATGGGTATTTTCCTTCGGTGCAAAAAAAGAAAAAACAAATTCTCGGTATACATCGAAGTGTATGACCACGATACCGGTAAAAGGGATTACGACTACCTACGGATCTACGTATCGAAGGACTACACCAGGCCCGAAAACAAGAGGGTAAAGAAAGAGGATAAAGCCGCTTGGACCAGGGCAAATCTGATCTTTTCTGAACGTCAGCGGGAATACATTCTTGGTGAATACAGTGGAACCAACAAAAAAAAGGAAGGGGCCTGTTTTTCCGACTTCTACCGGCTGGCCATGCAGGAGGACCAGACCAAGAATAATTCCAGCTATAAGTATGCGCTTCGACGCCTGGAGCAGTTCTCTGGTGAGGGAAAGCGGTTGAAATTCCGGCATATCACCCCCGAACTGCTAAATGCCTGGAAAAAAAGTCTGATTAGCGACGACCAACTGAACCGGAATACTGCAACCATGTACCTGGAGCGGATCAAAATAATGTGGCGTTTGGCGATCAAGTTAAAGGCCATCCAGCGAAATCCTTTTGATGATGTGGAAATACCGTCCCTTCGGGCCCCACAGATCGAATACTTTACGATAAACCAACTCCGCCTGATGGCCCAGGCCCCTTGTGATCGACCACAATACAAGGCGTTGTTTTTCCTGGCCTGTTATACGGGTATCGGTTTCCCGGAAGCAAAGCGGTTGAAATGGGTAGACGTTGAGCACGGAACAATCCGGAGCCACCGGGAAAAGACCAAGAACCCAATTTCTAACCCCTTATCAAGAACCGTAAACGAGATACTGCAGAAGCTGGAAAATGATTCCGAGTACGTATTTACTGATCTTCCTAAGTCCGGCCAGACAGTCACCGCCTACCTGCGCAATTGGGTAAAAGGAATCGAAGGGGTGCCCCTACCCCGCTGGGGTTTTCTACATAAAGCAAGGCACACCTTTGGTACACTGTTGGCCGAAAACGGAGAGAGCATTCTAACGATTAAGGAGCTTTTAGGGCATAAAGACTTGAAATCCGCCCAAAAGTACATCCAGGTCACCCGGCAGATAAAACAGAACGCCGTCGAAGGCTTGGAGCACATCGACGTAAAGCTGTAGCAATAAAAAACCCCCTCGCGGCCGTCCTGGCAGACACCACCGCTTAGGGGCATTCGATAACCATTTTAATTGATTACCAATGACAAATGTACAAAATTCCGAATTTCAAAGCCTGACAGGGGCCATTCGACGCCGGTTACCGGTGGGTTACCTGGTCGGAATCCTGGGTAGCTATGCGATCAACGCGCTGCTAATCGTGTTTTTCCTATCCCCTACCCTGGCCAAAGTGACCGAATACGCCCTTTACCTGGCGGTACCGGGTGCTATTATCGTTCAGTATTTCCGGTTTCTGATCGTATTCACCGACCAACTGTTCCCGTCCGGCCGTTCCTCCAGCTGGATTGTCCAGGGGGTCGCCCTGGCCATGACCGTTTGGGGGATGGCGGAAGTATGGCACCTGGTGTCAGCAATGAACCTGGAGAGCTCCGAGTTTTGGGGGATTTACGGTTTTGCCGCCTCGATCGTAGTAGCCGGGTACATCCTGGAGATAAACTACGTCTCCAAGACTAACCAACTTACCACCCAGCAAATGGAAGCCGGTAATACGGCTGGCCACCGCCTGGGGAAGCCCAAACGGTCGGCACCGACCGAACTACTCGACCTGACCGCCACCAACGGCAACGGGCACCACTAACTTGCAAAGGGTGCGGGGCCGATCTGGACCGGCTGAACCCGAAAGCCCGGTTCTGTAACCCCAGCTGTAAGGCTCAATTCTATCGACGTAAAAATTTGATAATCAGTAAAGTTAATCGGTAACACTGCAAGGAATGGTTTAAGGCTTTCCCTGGCCATTCCTTGCCTAAAAAACAACTACCATGCAATTGAAAAAAATATCAAACGACACGTACCATCTTACTTTTCCGATAGGGGAGAGTGAACACGGCGGACTAGCTGGGTACATGATCTATGTGAAGCGGTTCAATCAATGGCACGTGTATGTATTCGATGACAACAGCCGCGAACGCATAGTAGCCTTTTCAGAAAACCGGATGCAGGCCATCCAGCAACTATTTTATTACGGATCAGAAAACCGAAAGGAAATGGAAAACTTAGCACTCAAAGACGATTTGCAACTAATACAGGATTTGCGAAAGCAACTGGAAAAAGCCAAGGCCGAAATAGGGGAGGACGTTCACGCTTTTGTGTACCTGGATGACAGGGGAAACCTAAAAGGGGAGATCATTGATAGCAGGACCAATAAGCCAATTAAGTTAAATAAATGTTAAAATTGCGAACGCTGATTGTCAGTGTTGTATACATATTATGATTTGCCATTTCTATAATACGGATTATTTTTACCCAAGAGCTGGGTAAAAGTTACGCAAAAGCGTATATATGATAGTGTCTGTATAATAGGGGTTTATGGCACTTTTTTGGATGAGACACCGTCCGTGACTAAATTACAACCAAAGTAACCAAGTAAACACGGTGTAATGTCTAATAAGCAGAAACCCCCACTAATCAATCCTCTTGAATATGTATGTGAATACCTGGGTGACCGCCTGGATGAAATGAATTCCCATCTAAAGGGAATTTCAGAATTCATATCCAGATTTGAGGAGGATGGAAAGTTAAATGACCGGATCGGATCAAAGGAGGCTTTGGAAATCCTTCGTCCCAGGTTCAATTCAATACAGTCCCTAACACAAGCATGTAGACGCGGATCTTTGCCATGCAGTAAAGAGGGTAGGGCTTATGTGTTCAGAAAGACCGAATTAATCAAGTGGATCGAAGAAGGAGCCCCCGATCTGGCAAAACAGCAAGCCGAGGATGAAGCCGCCAACTACCTGGTAAATGGGGTTAGGTCGTGGGAGAAATAACCGATAGTGCGCGACTAAGGGCCCGTCCCCGAAAAAAGAAGCTCCAAAGCGTGTGGACACTTTGGAGCTCGGGTAATCCTTCGGAATTTTCCCTTAGCAGGGAAACAAGAATCATTAATTGATAAATCAATGACAATGCAAAATACTAAAATTTGCGAAGAAACCCAATATAGACAAGGGTATTCGCCGCTGTACATAACCATTAACGAGGAGTTTGTACGTAGGGAACTTCCCGCCTTTTCCCTACTCATGGACGGTTTATATAAACGGGTCGAATCTATGGTTTCCCGGTTAGAGATAGACAGCCTGACTCCCGATCAAATCCGGAAAATCAATAAGCGGAAAAACGCCATGGAGCAGGACTACGACACTATGGAACGGGTATACCATAGCTTCAAACATCTTGCTTATGTGTACTTAGACAATATCACCCAGAAAACGGAATACATCGAGGGGTTAAAGCAGGAGGTTGAGCACTGGAAGGGGCAAGCTCAATATTGGGAGGGGCTTTGGGAAAGGCGTCTTTCAATGTGTCAGCACTACTACCGTGAAAACCAGATTCTTTTAACCGGACGCGACCCCTATGCGTCAGTAAAACCCCAGACGAATGAGCCTATCTATTGAAATGGACAAACAACGCGGAATAAAAAGACTAACCGCGGGCAATGCCGACCCGGATAATACAGTAAAAGACGGTTATTTAAAACAACTAACCCGGATCCAAACTGACCTAAAAGAGAAATCTAGCGGGGATATTCAGTTCCCGGATCCAATTATTTCAATCAACCTGGGAGACGAGTATTTACCCGTCATAAGGCCGTTCACAATCAATACTATCCAGGGTTCCTTCGGTGTTCATAAAAGTCGTCTTGGGGCTGGTCTTTGTTCCTTATTATTGAAAAAAGATCCACATGCGAGTTGGTGTGGTTTTCGGAAAACTTCGATACATCAGGATTACGAAATAGTCTTAGTTGATACTGAACGTAACATCAGGGATGAACTTCCAGAGGCAATACAGGATATAAAATTGAAGGCAGGACTAGATAAGAAAGACAACCCTGAAAACTTCCAATACACAAGCCTAAAGGCAGTGCCTCGAAAAGATAGACTGATTGCCCTACAATATTACCTGAACCATTTAAAAGAAAAGGCAGCCGGGAAACACTTGTTTGTATTGCTCGACGTAGTAACGGATTGTGTATCAAGTTTCAACAATGATAAAGAAGCTATGGAGTTGTTTGACTTCTTAGGCAACCTAAGCGAGCAATCAGATAGCACCTTCTTGCTTTTGATACATGAAAACCCTGGTGGGTTCTC
>JASBTH010000027.1 GCA_030148525.1 Saprospiraceae bacterium
CAAGAGCCCGATCTGATCATTTTCGATTACAATCAGCCCGATGACTTTGGTCTCTCGACCATTGAGCGCTTGCGCAAAACGGCCCCCAACAGCCGATTGATGGTTATCAGTGGCGATGACCACAAAGAAAGCATGTTTCAGGCCCTGGAAGCCGGGGTGCAGAGTTTCCTGACTAAGAACTGCGACGAAGAGGAGATTGTGGATGCTATTAATGCCTCCGTTAAGGGGGAGAAATTCTATTGCACCCAGGTTATTGATTTTTTGTTGGAGAAAAGTTTTTCCAAAGATTCGGAAGTGGCGGACGGACCTGCCTCCGACCCTCTTACCGATCGCGAGGCTCAGATCGTGCAGTTGATTGCTAAGGGATTCATTGCCAAAGAGATCAGCAGCCTGCTCAACCTTAGTGTACACACCATTTACACGCATCGCAAGAACATAATGCGCAAGCTGGAATTAAGCTCCACCTCGGAGCTGGTTCTCTACGCGGTGAAAACGGGTTTAGTGAATAGTGAGTAGATGCCCTTTTTCTACATTTTCATGAGGGCTTTTGGTCCGTCAACGCACTGTTTTGTTCGATTCTGAACGATATTTGCAACCTCTTGTTTTGGTATTACGTTACTTAAATTAGCCTTAGGGTTTTGTTAAATAACGTATTTTTTACGTGCTAGCAGCCCGGCTGTGGCCCATTCTATTGTAGAAGCACCTGATTTATCGTACCTTACAAGTGAATGGAAACCTAATATGCCTTCTGTTCTGAAAACAATTCCAAAACATGACCAAGTCTATCAAACTCTTTTTTGTTTCCTTATGCCTGGTTATCAGTCTTTCCGCAGCTCAAGCGGTAGACTACTATTTCCTGTACGATCCTTCCTGCATGGATCTGTTGGAGTATCGCTACCAGGAGACCAGCGCGGGTAATGAATTTCTGGCTTACGGATTATCCGTAAGCGAATCGGAGCGACTCATCCTGCAAACGGGAAGCCGTGCTAATGCCCGCGAGATCAGCCTGGCCGATCCACTGATTATCAGCTGCCAGAACGGGCAGTCGCTGAAAAACGCCAACCTGGCTAAGAAGATCAACGATAATCAGGCAAACGTTTATATTGCTATTCCCACCGACATGGAGGGCCGCTTCAAGGTGCGCCGGGTGAATCAGGCCGATTACCTCAGCACCAGTGGTAATCAACTGGTCGTCCGGACCAGCTTGTATCGCCTCACCTACAACACCAACAGTAATCAGTTCGAGGGCGACCTCAGCAATACCGACCCACGTGGTAAAGTATATTTCCAAAACCAACAGGAACAGGGTAGCTGCACGACCTTTGAGTTCCTGCAACGCTACGACTACAACCCACAAGCGGGATTGTTAATCAGAGTGAATCCTGAAGTGGGGATTCTCAGCGAAACGAATCGTGGTGGCGCCAGTACTTTTTACGCACTCTCATCCGTGAACGGACTGCCGGTCGAACAAGTCCTGGCCCGGCGTTGCGGTGATCAGGGGGTGGCCAGTCAGGAAGGTGGCCCGGCTTCCTACGGCGATGATAACTTTATCGCTCGTGGTGCTCAACAGGCTTCACTGCGAACCAATAATGATGCCCAAACCCACCGGGTAGCTAAAGGTGAAACCCTGTACCAGATTTCTCAGAAATACCAGGTGTCAGTGGAAGACCTGAAACGCTGGAATAATAAGAACGACAACCTGCTAAAGGTAAATGAAAGCCTGGTCGTTTCGGCTCCCGCCAACACCTATAAAACGACCGAGTACCAGGAAAATAATCAACCCTCATCCTATGGTGACCAAAACTTCGTTATCAAAGGTACCGGCCCCAGCAGCATTGCTGCCGGAACCAATCAGGGAGGAAGCGATGGTCCATACGCAACCAATCCGTACGAGGCTGCCTGGCTCAATACCAATGGCCAGCACGTCGTACAGGCCGAAGAAACTATTGCATCCATCGCCCGTATGTATGGGTATACTGTGGAGCGTTTCCGCTTATTCAATAACCTTGGGGAAACGGAAAGCATTCGTCCCGGACAAGTGCTGAAAACGCTCGATTGCGTGGAGCCAAACCAAATGCGTAGTCGCGGTAGCAACCCCGCCACCGGATACCAATACGACATTAATAATCAGGGATATTCGAACCAGTCCAATGATCCCTATTACGATCCAAATGCCAACTTTGAACCTTATGCTGACTATCCCAGCGAGTTCCAACCGGGTAATCAACAGGATGTATCGAACAGGAGCGCTATGCGGTCCAAAGGCGCACCTGGTCCCAGCTCTTACGG
>JASBTH010000033.1 GCA_030148525.1 Saprospiraceae bacterium
AAAGCCTAATTGCTCTTGCGCTTTCTCCAGTTTGTCCTCGATCAGCTGACGGAATTCATTGAGTTCTTCGTCGCTATAGCGTGTTTTTTCCGTTTTCTGACTCATAACGTAAACTATTTTGCTTTGTATGTAGATACTGCGTAAAGTAGCTTTTGCGAGCAGGCTAATCGTTTTGTTGAGTTGGCTCCTAATCCGGAAAACCAAAAACCATTCTGCCGAATGGCGGTACAAAAATAAGAATTTGTACAATTAGTTATTCCAAAAAAGAAAAAATATACCGTTTCGATTCTGCACGAAATAAATACATAACGAAGCTTCCCATAGTTCCCTGGCCACCCGCTTTTCCAGGCAGAAATTACTCTTCTTCGGAAGAATGGCTCTTTTTATGCTTGCGATGTGCCCCCTTACCCCGATGATTTTGCTTTTGCAGGGGGTTAGCGTGATCCTCTTCGTATTGCCGGCGCAGGCGTGCGATATCGATGGCCGTGAACAAAGCCTGCCGAAAACTATCCGGACTCGCCATATTCTTTCCGGCAATATCGAATCCCGTACCGTGATCAGGTGACGTGCGCACACCTCCCAGCCCGGCGGTGAAGTTAACCCCCTTTCCGAAGGATAGTAGCTTGAAGGGAACCAATCCCTGGTCGTGATACATGGCCAGGATACCATCGAACTTTTTATGCTGCCCGGATCCGAAGAATCCGTCGGCCGCAAATGGTCCCATGACCAGCGATCCTGACTTCTTACATTCGACTACGGCCGGACGAATGATCGCATCATCCTCATCGCCAATAGCGCCTCCGTCGCCAGCGTGGGGGTTGAGTCCCAGGACCGCAATGGTCGGACGATCCAGCCCGAAGTCTTTGCGCAGACTTTCCTCCATCGTCCGGATCTTAGTCATCACCATATCCTTGGTAATGGCGCCAGCCACATCACCCAACCGCAGGTGATTGGTCACCAGCCCTACCCGCAGGTCACTATTAACCATAAACATGAGGCTTTGCCCGCCCAGTTGCTCGGTCATATACTCCGTATGCCCTGGATGTGGGAAACCCGACATTTTCATGGCTTCCTTATTAATGGGGGCGGTAACCAGGGCATCGATGTTCCCGTCGCGCAAGTCATAGACGGCCGATTGGAGGGAATACAGGGCGTATTTTCCGCCTTCTTCGGTGGCTTTGCCCAGGGTGATATTGACATTTTCCTGCCAGCAGTTCAGGATATTAACCTGATCGGTTGTGGCCTGATCGATTTGGTGAATGGAGTGAAAATGAAAGTTATTATCTACAATATTTTTGTGGTAGGAAACAACCTTGGAAGAGCCGTACACGACCGGTACGCAATGTTTGAGAATGGCGGCATTGGACAGGGTCTTTAGTATGACCTCAAGTCCGATACCGTTAATATCACCTACGGTAATTCCTATCTTCATCTGTTGCATGCATCCATTTTTTGTCGAATAAAGTGAAATGGGGCGACGGATGCCCATATGTCGCTGTATGTGAAAGCCGAACAAAGGTACATATTTGTACGTACACCGCCATCCATTGCTGCTGCGCTCTGATTTTTTGGGGAAACCCCGAAAATTTATGAGTGTGCTCAACTTGTCTTATCTTTCCGCTACTTGCCCTCTGCCTTTCGGCAAAAGGCATCGGGTTTATCCGTTCATACCATAATCCACTTTATTTGAAGGCCAAAAAATCGTTCGGACAACACTTTCTCAATCGGGAAGATCTGGCGGAACGCATCGCCCGGAGCCTGGTCCGTACGGACGATTACCGGCACGTACTGGAGGTGGGGCCAGGCCGGGGTGTACTCACCAAATACCTATTGGAGCGACCCGAGCAATTGGTTGTGGTGGAAGCTGACCGCGATATGGTTCTGTATCTCCGGAAATACTACCCTCAGTTAAAGGACCATATAGTGTCCCAGGATTTTCTGCAGGTTCCGCTGGATGAACTGTTTGAACAGCAGCCTTTTGCATTGATCGGTAATTTTCCCTACAATATCTCCTCTCAGATCTTGTTTCGTATGCTCGAATACCGTCAGTATATACCGGAAATGGTGGGCATGTTCCAAAAGGAGGTCGCCGAGCGGGTTATCGCCCGCGAAGGATCCAAAACCTACGGCGTAATCAGTGTGTTGGTTCAGGCCTATTACGAGGGCGAATACCTGTTCACGGTTGATAAGGGAAGCTTTACACCACCACCCAAGGTTCAATCAGCGGTGATACGAATGCAGCGCCGGCCCACGCCCCTGGTAACCGATGATCAGGCCGGCCTGTTTCGCAGGGTAGTGAAAAAAGTATTTACCCAAAGACGCAAAATGCTCCGAAATACCCTCAAGGAATTTATACCCGACCCGGAGGTACTGCAGGAGGACCAATTTCGAAAACGGCCCGAGCAATTATCGCCCCAGGCATTCGTGGAACTAATTCAACGCATTGCCACTTATTAACGAACACTAAATTGTAAGCATATGTCCCTGGAAACTCGGATTACCCAAGATTTGAAAGAGGCCATGAAGGCGAAGGACGATGCCGCCAAACGCGGTATCCGCGCCATAAAGCAAGCCATCCTGCTCGCGAAAACAGACGGTAGCGGCAAGGAGATCGACGAAGCCGCCGAATTGAAGATGCTGCAAAAACTGGCTAAGCAACGGCGTGAATCCATCGAGATCTTTGAAAAAGAAGGCCGTGATGATCTGGCGAATAAAGAAAAAGAAGAACTCGCCATTATCGAGCGCTATCTGCCCGAGCAGATGAGCGAAGAAGAACTGGAAAAGCACCTCAAAGAGATCATCGACCAAACCGGTGCCTCCGGTATGCAGGATATGGGAAAGGTTATGGGCCTCGCCACTAAAAAACTGGCCGGCCGCGCCGATGGAAAAACCATTTCCGCCACCGTTCGAAAATTACTGAATAGCTAACCAAACCAATTTATGAATACCGACTTTTTGACATCGCTGGGCCTTCAGGAGAAAAACAACGGCACCAGCACCGGACTAGAATCAACAAGCCTCTCTGATCACTACATAGATTCCCATTCGCCGGTCGACGGGTCCTTTATAGGTAGTGTAAGTGTCACCACCCGCCGCGAATACGAACAAGTGGTCGATAAAGCCGGCGAGGCATTCCGTCACTGGCGCAAGGTACCGGCTCCTCAACGCGGAGAAATTGTACGCCAGTACGGCCTGCAACTGCGCAAACATAAAGATGCCCTCGGACGCCTGGTGTCCTTCGAAATGGGCAAAAGCCTGCAGGAGGGCTGGGGTGAAGTGCAGGAGATGATCGATATCTGTGACTTTGCAGTCGGTTTATCGCGCCAATTGTATGGCCTTACCATGGCCAGCGAGCGCCCCGACCATCGCATGTTCGAGCAATGGCACCCCCTCGGCCCGGTTGGAATTATTACCGCCTTTAATTTTCCGGTGGCCGTATGGTCTTGGAATACCATGATCGCCATGGTATGCGGTGATACCTGTATCTGGAAACCATCCGAAAAAACGCCCCTCTGCGCCGTTGCCTGCCAGAACATTTTACACGATGTACTGCGGGAAAATAATGTTCCGGAAGGGGTCAGCAATATCGTTATCGGTGATTACCAGGTGGGCGAATTTATGACCAGGGACACCCGCTTACCACTTATTTCCGCCACGGGAAGTGTGCGCATGGGTAAGACCGTAGGTGCCACCGTCGCCGCCCGTATGGGTAAAACCATCCTCGAATTGGGTGGTAACAACGGCATCATTGTAACACCATCCGCC
>JASBTH010000041.1 GCA_030148525.1 Saprospiraceae bacterium
GCCGATGTGATTTGAGGGTCCACGGGCCACGGTTCACGGTCCAAGGTCCAAGGCTTACGGTTCACGGCTCAAGGTCCACGGTCCACGGCCCACGGTCCACGGCTTATGGTTCACGGCTCAAGGTCCACGGTCCAAGGTCCAAGGTTCACGGTCCACGGTCCAATCAGGCTGACCGGGAACTCAAAACATACATTGATACTCCATAAAAATTAAGTCTTTCAATCATGTACCTTTATTTGTACCAGTGCCGTTAGGCACGACCTTTATGTAGCGCCGGCGTTAGCCGGTGCGGAGTAAGCAGCAGGATGTCCAAGAGTGCCGTTAGGCACGTTCTAAAAGTCGTTCCCATACAGCATTAAGTACCTCCGTTCATGGAGTAATTCTGATGACCATGCGGGCTGTACGGATACTCAAAACTCTTATTGATAACAAATGAGGGAAGCAGTTAAAAAACAGGAGATTTTTTTCTATTCCCGGTCAGCCTGCCAGGTCCACGGCTTACGGGATGAACTGGGAAATTGGCAAGGCCTGATTTGACACCTCACACCTCACACCCCAAACCTCACACCTCATATCTCACACCTCAGACCTGATTCTGTTTTGCCGAAAGGCAAAAAAGAGAGGCTGACATCCATCGCGGGAGGTCAGCCTCTTTAAAAAACAACCGTAATAGTTAATTAGATGTAAGCAGTAGTCACGATACTGCTCATAGGATTATAATTCCGGGGATAGTAGATGTACTATTTCCAGCGCTTAGTTGATTCGAGATAGGCACTGGCACCTGGTGTGCTCAACAGCTCGTACAGTGCTTCGCGGGCACGGTGCAACTGGGCCTTGACGGTGCCGATTGGCATATTCAATTCGGTAGAGATCTCATCGTAGGAATACTCCTCGAAGTACCGCAGCTCGATCATGAGGCGGTATTTGTCGTTGAGGTGATCCAGCATGGATCGGATCAGTTCGAGGCGTTGTTCACGAATGACCACTTCTTCGGGATTCAGGGATTCGGAACGCAGGTTGCGTGCGAAATCCTGGTCGCTATCCGTTTCGATGGGTTCATCGATTGAGAGCGTTTGGAGGCGCTTCTTACGGATGTGGTCGATGCAATTGTTAATGGCAATTCGGAACAACCAGGTGCTAAAGGCGTACTTCGGGCGGTAGCTTTCCAGGTTGCGGAAAGCTTTTCCAAAGGCCTCCAACGTCAGATCGTCGGCATCTTCCTTATTGGAAACCATCTTTTTGATGGTCCGGTAAATCGAATCGCGATAGCGATCCATGAGTTGACCGAAGGCCAGTTGGTCGCCGGCTACGGCGAGCTGAATCAGTCGGTAATCGTCGCTTACCGCTGCTTTGTGTCCGGTGTTAATGGCTACTGCTTCCATTTTTCTTGTCTTGAATGTCCGGTGTTAAATAATACCGGTGCGAAGACAAGGTAGTGAAGGGTATAAAGTGCATCCAGAAGGGGTATCCAGGGTAATAGTGAAGGGTCCCGGAGCAATCTGAGAATACGTCGATATTGCCAGCACACTACCAAATATCGCACCGAAATTGCGAATGTGGCTGGCAGCGCATACGTGGGGAAAGCGATCATTAACACGATCGTACTCAGGTAGTGACCCAGGTGGGATGCGCTAAGCAAGCCCAGGGCCAGTTGGTGAGCAGGTCGGTAATGTGTTCCTGCGCGTAAGTGCCGCCTTTTTTGGTAGTAGTAGGCTCTCCAGTTGCTCTTTGGAATCGAATAGGTGAAGGTCTGCGGAGAAAGAACCACGGAAGTGTTCGATGATCGCGCAGCTTCATTTATAAACAGGTCATCATCGCCGGTGGCCAGGTGCAAGTGTTGTTGGAAGCCGCCCGTTTCGAAAAACAGTTGGCGTCGATACAATAAATTGCGGCCCACCCCCATGTACGGGATACCTGCTAGAGCGAATGAATAATATTGCGTTGCAATATAGCTAGTCTCAAAGCGAATAAAGCGGTTTAGAAAGCTGCGTGATTGGAGAAAAGGACTGTAACCGAGAACAATGTCGGTCGAGGTGGTTAGTGCTCGCACCATTCCAGAAACCCATTCGGGCCCTGCAGGTGTACAATCGGCGTCGGTAAGTAGAATAACCTCGTAGAAAGCGGCTCGAATACCTTGAGTAAGTGCCGCTTTTTTGCCGGTAGTGAATTTTCTACCGTTTTGAATTATACGCAAATTGGGTTTTTTCTTTTTAAATTCCAAAAGAATTTCCAAAGAATTATCAGTTGATGCATCATTTACAACGATAATGTCTAACCAGCGGTAGGATTGGTTTAGGATTCGGGGTAAATTTTTTCGCAGGTTTTTTGCTTCATTTCGGGCGCATATGATCAGACTGACGGGTGGCCCCTCCTGATGGCTGTCCGGCACGGAATTTGGCCGGTACGATCCAAGGTGCCCGAATAAATAACCCCAAAACCAGAGTTGTATCAATGTGGTGCCTGCCGCCAGTACCAATAGTGTTCCTTCAAGCCACCCCATCGCGAACAAACTGCTGAATGCGCTCCATCAATTGATCTTTTTGCCGGATGAGTACCAATTGTTGGTTAGGGCTTAGGTTTTTGAATCGGTAAATGGAGCGGTGACGCTTCCAGTACTGCCGGTAGTGCCAGGCAAAGATGCCGGCTGGCAGCAGGGACAAACCGTAGGCAATAGCTCCCCACATCCCCAGCCAGGACAACAATAACCAGGACTGCACCAGGTAAAAAAGCGGAAAGGTTAGCAGGCCCAGCAGAATTTGCACGGTTGCTTCGTACTCGTGGTCAATTTTAGATGACCGTGATAAAAGGAAGGGAATACCCGCAGCAAAAAGGTTGTTCAGGTAACCGAATAGATAGAGGGGCAGGCCGGCAAAAAGCCCCCAGTAGGCACGAGGTGCTTGCTCCTGATGCATGATCAGTGTTTCTTCGGTGAGCTTTAGAGCCCTTAGTTTTTGCTGTAACTCACACACTTCGTCTTCAAATACCTGATACCCTTCCGGATCGCAATTTTCCCAATCCTGCATAGCCCGAATCAGGAGGCGTACCCGGTGAAAATGCGTTTCGAGTGGAACCGGCTGCTGTGCTTGCAGCAGGTTTTCTAATACGGTAAGTGCTTCATCTTGCTGGGAAGAGCGGGTGTGAATGAGGGTGCTGCGAAGACGGTCTTCCAGGTCTTTGGTTAACTGGTTGATCGCAGCCCGCGGGTTCGTCTCAAACTGTTCGGCGTAATCGGTATTCAGGAGGGGTTCGCCCACATTGACTACCAGGTAGGAACCAAAACGATTCGGGTGCTGATAGTTGAGGCCAATGGGTAAGATGCGCACGGGCTGTGCTTCGGGTTGATCCCGGTAGGCGCCCATAACCATGTGGGCGGTACCCCGTTTGATCGGACGCAGTCGTCGCCCCGCTTCGCTGCCACCTTCCGGAGCGATGAACAAATGGCCTCCTGCCAGAAAGTGCTCGTAACAACGGGCAAAGGAATCGGTATTATCTACTCCGGGAACTGAAGGGTCTTGCCGGCGTTTGACCGGTATGCAAAACATGTAATCGAAAAATCGCCGCCCTATGGTCGAAGAATACAAGCTGGCATTCACCAAAAAGTGAACGATCTGGTTGGCTCGTCCGGCAGCATTAAGGGCGTCGACCAGCGTATTGGGATGGTTGGTCGCCAGGATAGTAGGCCCTTGCAGTTGCAAGTGTTCTTTGCCCAGGACGACGGTGGGTCGGTAAAAGATACCGAAGCTGAATCGCACCAGAAATTTCAGGAAATTATACAGGCCGCGCTTGATCATAAGGACGGATCAGGCTTTAAAGTTGAGCAAAAATTCTTTGACATCCGTATCGAACCGCTCCGCATCGCCGAAGTGAAATTTCACCTCGACGGGCAGGGCGAAAATCGGCATTTCATTTTCGAGCATAAAGGAACGATGCATCTCCAGGCGCATAGCGTCTTTTTCGGTGGTCAGGATTACCTTTTTTTTGGATTCCAGTCGGTCGAAATTGGCTTTGAGCTGCCCCACATCATACTTGGTAAAAAAGTGGTGGTCTTCGTATTCCTGGATTTGTACGGACCCCACTTGTTCCTCCAGGTAATCGGTGAGGTATTCGGTGCGGGCAATAGCACAAATCAGCAGCACATCCAAATCTGGTTCCAGTTTGAGTTGATAGCGCGGATTGAAAAGGTAATAGGGGCGGCCGTAGTCGTAGTACGAGAAGTATATCCGCTGGTGGGGCTGAGGCTCAATCTCTGTGACCAGGGCATTTTGTTGTTCCGGCTCCATCTGCCGCGGGCATTTACTGACGATGATATAATCGGCTCGTTCGTAGGCCGCCCGCCATTCGCGCAGGCGCCCGGAGGGAAGCAGGTAGTCCCTGGTGAATGGATGGTGAAATTCGGTCAGCATAATGTTGAGCCCGGGTTTAACCGACCGGTGCTGGAATGCATCGTCGAGCAAGATCACCTGGGTTTCGGGGAAGCGACTCATAATCTCCGGAATGCCGAAGGCCCTGCTTTCGCAAACGGCTACCGTCATGTCGGGAAATTTGCGTTTAAATTGCAGGGGTTCGTCTCCGACTTGTTCGGCTGTCATTTCGGTCTTGGCGAGCAGGAATCCCTTAGTCTTGCGTTTATAACCCCGGCTCAGGGTAGCCACCTGGAGGTATTCCCCTAGCAAGCGTACCAGGTATTCAATGTGAGGTGTTTTACCGGCACCACCTACCGATAGGTTACCTACGGAGATTACGGGCAGGTCGAATTCAATGCCTTTCAACAGGCCGGTGCGATACATGAGGTTGCGAAAGCCTACCCCCATGCCGTATAGCAGGGACACGGGAGAAAGTAGTATTTTTAACAGGAATCGTTGAACCATACGGCAGAAACTACATTTGATCACCGGTAATCAGGTGCAGGTGGAAGATAGAAAGTTACGGTTAGACCAAGCGACGAATACGACAGAATTCATCGTTTATACGTCAAATAGGGCTGTTGGGTATGATCATATTGCCCGGAAATGATGTTCTTACCAAAAAAGAAGTGCGCTCATGAAAGCGATGATTTTCGCAGCGGGTTTGGGAACTCGTCTGCGTCCACTTACCAATAACCGGCCCAAGGCTTTGGTTCAGGTTGGTGGCATTCCGTTACTGGAAATTGCCCTCCGGCGTTTACGCAAGTATGGCTTTAAGGGGGTGGTGATCAATGTGCATCACCACGCTGATCAGGTAATTCAGTTTTTGCAACAGCAAGGCTATTTTGGTCTGGATATCCATGTTTCGGATGAGCGCGATTTACTGTTGAATACCGGAGGCGGATTAAAAAAGGCGTCTCCGCTATTGGCCGATGGCCCTTTTCTGGTCATGAATGCCGATGTCCTTACCAATATGGATTTCTCCCGCCTGATCGAAGATCATTTGTCTTCGGGTGCATTGGCTACCCTGGCTGTGCGTCGAAGAGAAAGCTCCCGCCACCTGTTATTCGACCGGGATCGTCAGCTCGTGGGCTGGCGCCATAACCGCACCGGTGAAGTTCGCATGAGTCGCGATTTGCCGGAAGAAGATTACCAGGGCTTTGCCTTTAGCGGAATCCAGGTGATCGATCCCGGATTATTCCGGTTTTTCCCCGATGAAATGGTGTTTTCGACTATTGACCTGTACCTCGCTGCTGCTAAAACAGAAACCATCCTCGCCTACGGCCACGACGCCGACATTTGGCTTGATGTAGGTAAGTTGCCCGCGGTGCAGGAGGCGGAAGGCTTATTGCCGTTTATTGATTTGTAAATGATTCACAATCAGCAAAGTGGATCAGGGGGTTTGGGGTGCCAACTCATCCGTTTTAGTGAAGTGAAGCCAAAAATGTTCAAACCAACTTTATTGGTTACCTCAACCTCACCCACCTACCTTCGATAATATCCACGCCTTATCGGCCAGTGGTTCACATGCTTCTACTTCTTTGCGTAGTTTAAATCGTGCCTCCGACGACTGAGGTGGGAGGTAGAAGAGTTTCCGCACAAACCGGAGCACATTGTGGTATTGCTGGCGTACCTCCCGGGAAATAGCCCGGTTGCGGCGCAGGTAAATACGAAAGCTGTCGATAAGCGAATCCAGGGCCCGGTCTTCCCCTAGTTCGTAATAGGTTTTCAGGAGCATGAGTTTACTGCCGAGTGCGTAGGTGTGATTGGCGTAGGCAACCTCCCGAAGTTGTTCGATCACCAGGGGGTAATTGCCCTGGGCAAAAAAGACTTTGGCCAGGTTGTAATTAAGTGCATTGTATCGCTCCTCCGGTGGAAGCAGCCCGGTAAAGTCCCGGATAAATTGCTCTGTCCATTCAAAAGCTTGCACGTGAAGTCCCACTGTGATGATATTTTTATATGCCTGTGGGGTGATCACACCGTTGCGTTGGGTTATGCCCTTGTCGAGCAAGGTGCGGGACAACTCGAATAACTCGTGGAAATACTGGCTATTACCCTGATTGATCTGGTATCCGATACAGTAATTTTTAAGGAAGATGTACAGATTGTCTTGCTCGTTCAGGCTGAAGTGGTGGGAATCTTCTTTGAGTAGTTGTTTGAGTTCCTGAAACCAATGTGCTTCTCCGGGATTCTCCAGCATGCGGGCCACTGACAAATATATGCGTACGCCTATCTCTTTTGCTTGCGCACTGGCAGCTACCCTTTCCAGAAAACCATTCGGGAGGGCTAATTCTTCTCCCTCCAGGGAAAAAAAGACCCGGTTGCTGATGCTGTTGCAATAATTGCGAAGTTTTTGGATATAGTAATAGGCGTCGAGATGGTGATCTTTTTGCCGTAGCAGATTAGCTAACTGGGCCCGTTTAGTGCCGCTTTCTGCCCGTCGATAGGCCAGGTCGTAATACTGAGCTTGTTCGAGGTGGTACTGTTCGTCGCGCAGCGCTTCATTGTCAAAATAGTCCTGCGTTTGTCGCTCGAGTGTTCGATAATGCTTGGGCAGCCCCCTGGCCCAGGACAATTCTAATCCAACCTGGCGTTGGAGTTGCTCTTTGTTGGTCAGGTTTTCCCGGATCAAAAAATCTACAGAGGCCTGGTTTAGCTCGTGCATGATCTTGCGTAGTTGGGCGTCCCTGAAGGGCTTTTCCCCAAAGAGTGTGTGCCAAACCTTCTCTTTGTGCAGGGTGTTTTCCTTATCCAGATGTCGCTGAACGTAATCGTAAAGCAGGATTGCCGCTTCCGACACTTGCCCAAGGGCTGTCTGGTGCTCCAGGTAGGCTCCCAGCAGGGACCGTTCCTCCTCCGACATGACCCTCAGCAAATCCAACAGCTTGCTCTTGTACATAGAACAAATATACATTCTGTAGTCTGAAAAATATTGATAACCTGAGTGTTGTGAAGATGCGGACGTTAGGTTTGCTGAACTTTTTGGCTGAACTGTCCTTTATCTTTTACCTTGATTTCATCAGTTTTGTACTATGAAAACTAGTTAACATGCCTTTTAAGAGCCTAGTTTACCGTGCTTGTTTATCCTTTCTGGTGATGTGCTGTTTTTTGGGCGCAGGCCAGGCGTATGCTCAGGAATGGTGCAGGGCTGATTTTTTCTTTACCTATCTCGACAGCACCACCGTTCACTTCTACAATAATTCCACCGAGTACGATACCTGTACCTGGTCGTACGGGCAAGGAGAGCTGGTGCGCAAAACCTATAACTCCATCACGGTAGACCTGCCCTCAGGTTCGGGGACTATGTGCTTGGCTATTCTCGACGAAGCGGGTTGCACCGATACATTATGCCTTGATATTTACCCGGGGGCGCCGGGCGAGGTATGTACCATTACGGATTGTGTTTGGCCGGGCGATGCCAACGGCGACTGGCGAGCCAATCATTTCGATGTATTGCACATCGGAATGGGCTACGGAAAGCAAGGCCCACCCCGTACGTATTATCCAGTACCTGATGACTCTCTGGCTTGGCGTCCGAGCCATGCAGAAGACTGGGATAGCTATATTGGTGTAGTCAACTACAAACACCTCGATTGCGACGGTAATGGCTGGATCAATGCCGATGACCTTGAGGCTGTCGCCAAAAATTACCGACCCGATCAGCAATATGTATCAGAAGACACACCGGATGCCCCTCCCGTTGAGCTGGTGTTAGATGAGACTGTCTTCTTCCTGGATCCCGAAGCCATTGATGATAGTGTGGTAGTGACCGGAAAGGTCTATTTGGGAAGTCAGGAGATGCCGGTAGATCATATGTACGGCCTGGCTCTTTCGGTGCGGTACGATACTACCTTTGTACGCAACGGTACGGCAACGCTTAATTATATAAGTAGCTCCTTCTTAGGTGAGGATGCCCCTCTCCTCGATTTTAGTTTCAATCTCGACAACCGGTTTTCGGTAGGGCGTACCGATTACGCTCTTTCCCGCACCAAGCGACTGGGTAGTAGCGGGCACGGTGCTGTAGCGACCTTTAGTCTGGTGATCGAAGGAGACATTATCGGCGGACGAGAATTCAATGATATCAATGTCCGTATGGAAAAGATCAAAGCCGTGGACAGCCTCGGCCGGGAAATTCCGCTGAATCTCGTTAATGACGAATTGACGGTCTTTGTGGTCTCCGATGATATTACCTCCACCCGGGCGCCTCAGTCCGAAACCACTTTTGCCATCTTCCCGAATCCATCAGAAGGATTCGTTTTCTTTCGCGCTTCGGAGGCCGACTGGTCGCTGGTCGAAATATTTGATGTGCATGGCCGTCGGGTACTGCGCGAACCGGTTCGTAACCAGTTGCAAACCTTGGATATTGCCGGCCTGCCGGGAGGCACTTACCTGGTACGTGCCTGGAAAAAAGACGGCTCCTGGTCGAGTCAGGTGCTGGTTCGTAGGTAGTTTTTTACCGATAGGCAAATATTCAGGGCCTTACGGCAAAAAATCTTTCTATTTGCCTCGTAGTGAAATAGATTGATTGGAAACAATCTATTCCGTTATGTCTATCAAGAAATTTGCGTTGATTATTCTCGGCCTGGTATTTCTCTTAGGGCTTGCTCTGATCGTCTCTCATTTTCAATTCAAAAAATACGCACAGCAGCAGTCGGAGGGTATCATGAACGTACCCGTGAATCAGTCGGCACCGGTACTCGCCAACCAGTCGATCGACATTGCCGCGCCGATAGAGATCGTTTGGGAAGTTCTTTCTAAGATTGAAGAATGGCCAAATTGGCAGGATCCTGTAACCAAATCGGAAGTCCGGGGTACCTTAGAGGAAGGCGTTATTTTTATTTGGAAGGCCGACGGAATGCGTTTCCGATCCCGGATTCACACGCTGCAGAAGCCGGTTCTGATGGGATGGACGGGCACAACCTTTGGGGCGCAGGCTGTACACAATTGGCAATTGGAAGACAATGCGAGCAATGCAAATCCACGGACCACGGTTAGGGTGGAGGAAAGCTTGCAGGGAGTTTTTCCGCTTTTACTTGCGAAGTCGATGTCATCCGACCTGGAGGGAGGTATGTCGGAACAGCTAGAAGCACTCCGCGAAACCGCCGAAGCACAATATGGAAGATCATCCTAAGCTCATTCGTGTCAAAACCCTTTTCCGGTGGGTAATAGGGGGGCAAACCATCAGATGGCCCGACTGGCACCCGCTGATAACCAGGGTGCGGGCCAATTATGTGTTGTTTCGGCAGGGTGTTGATTTTGCCTATTGGCAAGGTGGTTTGAAGTATAGTGCAACGTTGCATACCTACGATGAGTCCTTACGGATAGGTTGGTTCACCGATCGCCTCGGTGATTACCAGATTCAGAACTGGACATGCCGGCCCGCAGGAGCGGGAACGGAGGTCACGATCACTCACAGCCGGCAGGGAGTTATCCCCTGGTTTTTCCAGGTATCGGGGCAACGGCGCCTGTCGGATCAAACGGAGCGGGTACTTGACCACCTGCGGACGGTTGCCCAGGCAAGAGCTGTTGATCCTCGGCGGGAAAAGAAATAATATGTTGTCACTACTGCGCAAAAACAGGCGGAAAGAATTATATGAGGGTGGAATGGCCAGATACCTCTTCTACGCCATTGGGGAAATCGTACTCGTAGTGATCGGCATCCTGATCGCCCTGCAAATCGATAACTGGAACCGGCAATACGAGCAGAATAAACAAGAGGAGCGAATACTGCGCAATCTGATCCTGGACCTCGAAAAGGATATGCAACAACTAATCTTCTTATGCAAAGAATCCAAAGCCCGACAAGCCAATATCGACACCCTCTACGATGTGATGCTGGAACCCGAAGAGCATACGCCCGACCGTTTCCTGAATCTCGTCTTTCCTCTTTTTTACGAGGGGCACTTCGAGGTCAATAGTGGTACTTTTGACGAAAGTCTGGGATCGGGAACTATCCGGTTTATTCGCAATGATACGCTGCGGCAGCAGGTCTTTGAATACTACCGACAGGCTAAGCTTTCTTATGCCGACAAGGGCGCAGTAAAAATGACCTACGAATTTATTATGCCGCAACTGGCCGAAACGGTTGTTCCGACCGAAGAGTTCATGAACTTTTTCACCCGTAAGAGATCAAATCTGCCTCCCATCGACTTGGTCGAGCTTTCGCAAAACAAGAAATTTATGGCCTTGCTGATTACCAAGTACGGTAACGAGGCTGATCAGGTCAATAACTGGAGCCGGCATATGAAGGATGGAAAAGCACTGCTGAAAGGAATAAAACAGGAATTGGAATAACCGGTAGCAGCATGAAAGAGCTTTTACGCATTCTGGGAAGTATTCTGTTGTTTTTTCTGCTTACGGCGGCGACGCAAGTGGGGGGAATCGTTTATCTAATCTACCGTCCACTGGGGTGGTGGATGGTGGGGCGCATACGGCCAAAATTGCTGGCCGTAACCGTTCAGCTTGCCGGCTTTCTGGTCGTGTTGAGTGCCTGTGCCTTGTTTGTGGTGCCGCCCATTGCCGAACATTTTGGCCGCGTACCATTACCCATTCGGGCTACCGCGGATGAGCCCGTTCGTCCGGCCCGTTGGTTTTACGTGATTGCCAACCGGCACTACGTACAACCTGCATTACGTGAAGTAGCAGTGGGGGTAGGGCAAAAACTGCGAGCAGTCCACGCCGATGCCAGCCTGGTATACCTGGATGCGAATTTTCCCTTTTTTGATGATTTCCCACTGTTTCCCCACCTTAGTCATGACGATGGCCGCAAACTGGATGTTTGTTTTGCGTACCGTTCAATGAAAGCTACTACCGTCCGCTACGATAGTCCGTCCTGGCTGGGCTACGGCTACGTGGAAGGCCCGGCCGATAGTGAGGAAAACTGGACGGAGCGCTGCAAAGAGGAAGGAGAGTGGCAGTACGATATGTTGAGTAAGATCACCAGGCAGGATCGACCCTACAGCGTCGATGTAGCCGTTACGAAAGATATGATCCGGTTTTTCCTGCGCGACCAGCGCGTGGACAAGTTATTCCTCGAGCCGCACCTTACACGCCGTTGGGGGCTAAACAAGGAACCAAAGCTCAAATTTCACGGTTGTCATGCCGTTCGTCACGACGATCACCTGCATATTCAACTATAACGTCCCCCGATCATGGAACAACACCGTACTTTAAGCGACCGGGCTTTTCTGGATAAGTTTGTAAATCGGACCCTGCCTCCCGAATGGTTTAGCCACGAAGCTCACCTGCGCCTGGCCTTTTTGCACATCCGTAATTTGGGCGTTGACAACGCCATCGACACCGTTCGCACGCAACTCAAGGCATACGTAGCTCACCTGGGTGCCACCGACAAATACCACGAAACCTTGACCATAGCTGCCGTTCGCGCGGTGTATCATTTTATGCTCCGGGAAAAAATGGATACACTATCTGTCCACAATCCAGATGAATCCAGCTTAGAGGCATTCCTGACTCTTCTGCGACGACATCCCCGCCTGCATACCTCTTTCCGGGAATTGATGTTTGCGCACTATGAGACTGATATTTTTTCCTCGGCTTTCGCCAAAAAGGAATACCTGGAGCCCGAGTTGTTACCGTTCGATTGACGCTCCCTGCCTACGCTAAAGCTTCGGCAGGCAGGAACGCTCCACGCACGACGCTCCACGCTATTCTGGTCAAGAAACAAGAACGATTGGGTGTAAGCCGAGCTCTTAGGTCTCTACGTTCCCTTCACTCCCTAAGTCACCCACCAGTTCCAAAAACACCGTATCTTTCCCCAAACCACCAAACAAATGGACATCATACCACTCCAAACCCGCCCCATCATCGAAACATCGGACAGCAAGCAAAAGAGTTACGATTCGTTCGTTAAGCTGCTGGCTGAATTACGTCAGCGGTCTATTCCGGAAGAGCAGGTATCTTCCATCAATAAAGATATCGGGGAATTAAATGCCATGGCCGACAACGATAAGAAGTGGTATAAGGAAATGAAAAAGGTGCGTTACCGGATCGTGCAACGCGTCAGTAAGGAGTTAAATCTGGTTCCCAAAAACTTCTACCGCAATCAGTGGATGGCATTGGGTATGACCATCTTTGGCTTACCGCTGGGACTGGTTTTTTCCTTTGCTATCGGCAATATAGCTTTCCTGGGGATCGGCCTTCCCATTGGCATGCCAATTGGCATGGCCATAGGGGCTAATAAAGACCAGCAGGCAGCTAAGGAAGGGCGGCAACTGGATGTGGCAATCGGAGGTTAGTTAATCTGCACGTTAGTCGTATTTTAAGCACGAGCGATATAGCATACGCAATTATACCGCTTCCGAAAAGGTTTGGGCTTTGCCAAACCTTTTCACGCGAGTATATACTCGACTCGAAGTGGTTTTGCTACGCAGTACTTCGTGCTGGAGTCCCAAACCACTTCGTTTTCGGAATATTTTAAAAGATCCTGTCATGAGATACCTGTTCTTCCTCACATTTGCTTTGTTTTTCTTGTCAGCCTGCACCTCTTCGGAGCCCGATGTGGACCTGATCATCCGCAATGCTACTATCCTCGATATTGCGTCGGGAGACATTACCGAGGACCAGATGATAGGTATTGCCGGTGATACTATCCAATGGGTCCGCCCCATGGAAGATGATGGCTTAGTGGCTTCTGCCAACAGTTTTGATGCGCGGGGTGGATTCGTCATGCCCGGTCTGTGGGACATGCACGTGCATTTTCGGGGCGGCGACACCCTCGTTCGGGAAAATAGAAACCTGCTACCGCTATTCCTGGCCTACGGAGTAACGACGGTTCGCGATGCGGGCGGGGATATTACCCCGGCCGTCATGGACTGGAAGCAACAAATAACTAGAGGCGATCTGGTGGGACCAACCATTTTTACCTCCGGTCCCAAGCTCGACGGGGAGCGCCCGGGATGGCCGGGATCCATCCGCGTGGTAGAGCCGGGGGATGTAGATGATGCGCTTGATTCCCTGGAAAGCCTCGACGTGGATTACGTGAAAATGTACGATGGCAGTCTGTCGGCCCAGCGGTATTATGACCTCATCGCCGAAGCCGAGGCCCGGGGATTGAAAACGACCGGCCACATGCCTATGTCGGCCAGTATTCTGGAGGGGATCGAGCGCGGGCTCGACGGTACCGAGCATCTGTATTACGTGCTTAAGGCATGTTCGCCATTTGCCGATAGCCTCACCGCGGCGGGTATGGGCTACGGCATGCTCCCGATCATTACCGAAACCTACGATCCGGAGCTGGCCGATAGCGTGTATGGCATCATGGCCGACCACGATGTGTATGTGACGCCAACTATGCACATTGGGGAAACCCTGGCCCGACTAGCCGAAGTGGATCACAGTGATGATGAATTACTGGCTTACATTGGACCGGGCATTCAACGCACCTACCAGGGACGTCTACGCTCGGCTATCCGGGCGGCCGAAACGGGTAACACCTCCCGGGCAGATTTTGTGGCCCGTACCAAGACGATGCTCAAGCCTATGTACGATGCCGGTGTGCCGATTGTGGCCGGATCGGATTGTGGCCCCTTCAATTCTTTTGTGTATCCGGGCCTATCGATCCATCAGGAGTTACAGCAATTTGTCGATGCCGGACTAAGCCCGCGGGAAGCCCTGGAAACCGCAACCCGTACCGGCCCCGTTTTCTTTGGTCGCACTGATGATTACGGAGCAGTAGCGCCGGGAAAAATGGCGGATCTGCTCATTCTGGAGCGCAATCCCTTGGAGGATATTTCCAACACCCGTTCTATTCAGGCGGTAGTGAAGGCGGGTATCGTGCGTGATCAGCCCGATTTGGATGTTTTATTGCAGGGGGTTCGGTACTGATCGCGAATTAATTTATAGCATTCACTGAATAAGTACTTCTTTCATGTCCGCCGTCTCACCCAAAGCCTTTCTGAACTGGAGCAGCGGTAAAGATGCTGCTATGGCTCTGTGGTTTGGCCGCCAGCAGAGTAATGTGCATATCGACCGACTCTTTACCACGGTCAATCGGGAAAACGATCGTGTTTCCATGCACGGTCTGCACCGTTCCTTACTGGAGGCACAAGCTGAAGCTATTGACCTGCCTCTGGACGTTCTGGAGCTGGACACGATGCCAGATATGGAAGTCTATAACCGGCAATTACGTGGCCGCCTGCAAAGGTTCCGTGAAGCGGGATACTGTGACACTGTTTTCGGGGACATCTTTTTGGAGGACCTTCGTGATTACCGGGAAAAGCTATTTTCCGGAGCGGGTATTCAAACTCATTTTCCGCTCTGGCAAAGGGACACACGTCGCCTGTTGCAAACCTTTATCGAAGCGAATTTTCGGGCGGTAGTGGTGTGTATTGATGCACGGAAGTTGCCCAAATCATTCTGTGGCCGGCTTATTGATGCCTCCTTTCTGGAAGACCTGCCCCCGGAGGTGGATCCCTGCGGCGAAAATGGAGAGTTCCATACCTTTTGTTTCGATGGCCCCATTTTTAATCGGCCGGTCTCTTTTGAGTACGGTGAACTGGTTTACAAAACCTATCCCGCACCGAAGTCTGGCGATCCGGGACAGCCGCCGGAATACGGTTATTGGTATAGTGATTTGAAGCTTAATACTCTGTAATCTAAGTTATTTGAAAATACGGGTAGGATTGTGAAGTACATGCAAACTGGCAGCAATGATTCAGTCGGTTTTAGTGGACGAACACCCGACCGTAAAGTGATGATCATGTCGAGGTTCTGTACTGCATTTCTTTGCTTTTTACTTTTGCCTCCGGCGGCCGGGCTCCGCTGCTTTATTATTTTTTGGGTTCACTTTGCTGAACCAAAACTTTTTCGAACCGGCTCTTGAGTCTCTTCAATTCCTCAAGTCTCTGATCTGCCTCCGGCGGCCCTCTTTTTGCAGTCGATCAAAAAGAGGGGAAAAATCTCCTCCCACAAATATGGCTGCTTCGCTCTAATTGCAGGGGGGGACGTATCTGGTGTTCCTTCCTTTGATTGCTTCGCAGGATAGCAACCTGCTTTCCCAATCTGTGGCAATGGTGCTGATAACTATTATCCAGCAAAGAAAATTAAAGTGTATTGTGGCAATGTACCGCAAAAAGATAGCCACAGCTTGAAGCCGCTGACGGTTGCTATCTCTCAAGGCCGTGACATGTGGGAGATTTTCCTCTTTTCCAAAGTACAGAAAAGGAACCTGCCGGAGGCAAATCAAACCACTCACCAAATATGAATTACCTTTGACCATAGTCGTGAACGAATTGAAGTCTTTTAATACCATACTATGCGTCTGCTAATCAGCTTGCTAACCTTTACTGCTCTTACCGCCTGTCAAAAACCACCGACAAATACGGTCAGCCTCGATCGGTCCGATTACCTCGTTCCCTCGGCCGACGGGGTACAACTGTACGTGCGCGAGATTGCTCCCGACCAACGCACCTACGTCGAGCCGATGGTGCTCATCCACGGCGGAGGACCCGGAGCTACGGCCTCCTTCGACCTGCCCGTGCCGGGCGGCTCCCTGGGTGGTGACCTTGCGAAACTGGGATTCCAGGTATACCTGGTCAATATCAGGGGATGGGAGCGATCGACACTGCCCGAGTATAACCTCAGCAATCCATCGACCCTGGTCGGCTCGGTTCGTGAAGCCTCCCGCGATATTGCAGCGGCCGTTGACTGGATCACCGAAAGAGAAAAGGTTGATCAGGTCCATTTGTTTGGCTGGGCAACCGGCGGGCACTGGGCCGCAGCTTATACCACCCGTTATCCGGGACAGGTAAAAACCCTGACCTCCCTCAATAGCCTGTACGGAGTCTATGCACCCTGGCCCCTGCGATCAGCTTTTGCCCGGGCGGATGATTCGACGGCTTTCGCCAAAAATGATTTCTTTCGACGGACGGCCCGCGAAGACCTGACCAATGCCTGGGACAATAGTATTCCCACGGAAGAAAAGGCCACCTGGCGCGACCCCGCTATCACCGAAGCCTACCGCAGAACAGCCACCAGCTTTGGGGAGGATACCAACACGCTGGTCGTGCCTGCCGGTTACCGGGAAGAGAGTTTTAATATGTCGCAGGGATTATCCTACTGGGATGCCCGCGACCTCACGGTGCCCACCCTGATCATCCGCAGTGAACTGGACTTTTGGTCGCGCCCCGATGACCTCACCGCCATGTGCAGTGACCTGACCCGGGCACCCCGAAAACGCTGCATCACTATACCCGGCACACACTACGTCTTCCTCGATCGCCCCGAACGTGGCCGTAATGACCTGATTAAGGAAATATTGCGATTTACGCAGTAAGTCAGGTTTGAGGTGTGAGGTGTGAGGTGTGAGGTGAAGTTCGAGGTGACCTCAAACCTGTAATAAACAATTATCAAAAAAATCTGCATCTCATATCGATCTATTTAGGGACCCAAAACGATATATGGATATACCCTATTTCAAAGACCTGTTTTGACAACCAAATGAAATCGAAATGAAACAATTCGGCAGCAATCCCTCCGAGGATGATCTCAAACGCTACGCCCAATCGCCCCAGTGGAAAGACGGGCGATTCTGCAATCTGGAAAAGACCGATATGTCCATTAATCCATTAACTGGGCTAACGTTACTTTACCAGCAAGTTTTTCAGGCCAGGGAGCGTCGTCCGGATAAACCCTTACCGATCTTGCCCATCAAGGTGGATGAATTTATGGCTGATGGCCCCACGGCCAACATGGTGTGGTATGGCCATTCGGTGCTGTTGATGCGTATGGCCGGGCAAACGATCCTGATCGATCCCATGCTGGGTGAGGATGCCTCACCTATTGCACCCTTTAAGACCAGCCGGTTCTCGGAAAATACCCTCGATCTGATTGATCATTTACCCCCCTTAGACGCGGTAGTTTTGACCCACGACCACTACGATCATCTGGATCTGGATAGCATGAAAAAAGTGATAGCCCGGTCACCCAGGTTCTTTGTGTCGCTGGGCATCGGTCGTCACCTGAAAGCCTGGGGTGTACCCGACAAGGATATTCACGAATTCGACTGGTGGGATACCGCCGAGTTGGGAGATATCACTATAACCAGTACACCAACGCGTCATTTTTCGGGACGTGGTCTGAGAGACCGGGCAAAATCCCTTTGGGGCGGTTGGGCCTTCCGCAGCGATGATGAACATATTTGGTTCAGTGGTGATGGTGGCTACGGTAATCATTTCCAGGAGGTGGGTGGACGCCTGGGGCCTTTCGATTTTGCAATTATGGAATGTGGTCAGTACAGTGAGCACTGGGAACCTGTTCATTTGTTTCCGGAACAAAGTATCCAAGCAGCTAAGGATGCACAGGCTCAGTCGGCCATGCCGGTACACTGGGGTGGTTTTTCGCTGGCGCCTCACCCCTGGAAGGATCCCATCGAACGTTTTGTGGCTGCTGCCGAAAAAGCGGATCTTCCGATCATTACCCCTACCCTGGGGGAGGTATTTACCTATGACTCACCCAAGGTGAATCGTTGGTGGGAAGCCTTTAAATAAAAAAATCGCCAGATGTCATCCAATCTACCCGTTTTACTACTCGTCGATATTCAGGAAGGCTTTATTGATATTGATTATTGGGGCGGGGCCCGCAATAATCCCGACGCTGAACGAGAGGCCGGGGATCTGCTCGCCCGCTGGCGCGCCAACGAATGGCCACGCGTACACGTAAAGCACAATTCGACCAATCCCGCTTCGCCCCTGGTCAAAGGAAAATCCGGGAACGCTATTCATCATTTGGTACAACCCGCCCAGGGAGAGCCGCTGTTCGAAAAGGAGGTTAACAGCGCCTTTATCGGCACCGACCTGGAAAAATGGCTTCGCAGTCACGGTCACCAGGATCTGGTAGTGGTGGGAATGACCACCGATCATTGCATCTCTACCACCGTGCGCATGGCGGGTAATCTCGGCTTTAATACCCTACTGGTGGAAGATGCCACTGCCACCTTCGATAAAAAGGGTGTGAAAGGAGAGCATATTCCGGCCCAGCCAGTGCACGATGTTTCCCTGGCGAGCTTGCACGGAGAGTTTGCGGAGGTGATCAGCAAAGAGGACCTGCTCGATCGGTTGGGGATATAGATTTTAGGGTTTAATTATTAATTATTAATTTTTAATTGGGGTTTGGCTTCCATAATCAGGATAATAGGTTGGTAGATGGGCGGCATCATTAGTACCCGTATCCTGAGGATTTCATTAAAAACTAAAAATTATACATTAAAAATTATAACCACTATCCCATGTCCGAAGAACCACGAATTATGACCCTGCACCCTCAGGGAAAAAAGGGCGTAAACATCCTGCAAAGGCGTTACGATCAGATTAAGGACTTCATCATGAAGACCGTTGAAAAGGACGGGCCCATCACTTTCGAAGAACTATCGGATCGGGCCGTAGATGAGTTGACGCCGGTCTTTGACGGTAAAGTCCTCTGGTACGTCGTATCGGTAAAACTCGATCTCGAAGCCCGGGGGCTGATTGAACGGGTCCCCAAAACGAGTCCGCACCAGCTGCGTGTTCCAGAAGAATAGATGGTATTGTTTACCTAAATCCAATACATTGGCATATTCCATTCCTGCTCAGACCCGTATCGGGCATGTACACTTAAAAGTCTCTAATCTGGACCGGTCACTCGCTTTTTACGTTGATCTTTTAGGATTTGAGGTAACGACCCGCTACCGGGATGAGGCCGTTTTTCTGTCGGCCGGCGGCTATCACCATCATATTGGATTAAACATTTGGTTTAGTAAAGGGGCCCCACCCGCGCCCCAACGAACGGCTGGCCTGTTTCATACGGCCATCCTGTATCCCACCCGTAAGGATCTGGCTGCTATTTTTCGTCGATTGCGAGAGCATCAATATCCACTGACCGGTGCCTCGGATCACGGCGTCAGTGAGGCCCTTTACCTGGATGATCCTGACCAAAATGGTGTGGAATTGTATTGGGATCGCCCACCCGAACAGTGGCCTCGTCATGCGGATGGCTCATTGCAGATGTATACCCGTCCGCTTGATCTGCGAGAGCTGGCGGATGTCGATCCTCCGGATCGACCCCGATCAGAGGACTAGGAGATGAGAGATAGATGGAAGGGCGACAATTACCCGGCTATCGTTTAAGGGAGGACGTCACAATCATTGCTATGCATTATTTCGAAAGGTTACCTCAAATCGTGGGTTTATTCCTCGGCTTTATGCTGATGGCTGGTATTTTTAGTATGCTTGATTATGTATTGTCGACCTACGTTTAACTAGGACGATCTGAAGGTCGTACCTACCGGCACTCTGGACCATCGTGCTGACCATTCCGCACCGGCTGACGCCGGCGCTACATGTAGTTCGTGCCTCCGACACTTGTAGTAATTAACGTGCATTGTAAAAAGAGATTGGGTTAATGATATGTACCTGCCAAGGACCTAGTGTCCACGTGTTTATTTTGCCTAATGAAGTTCGGAATGCCGAGATGACGCTCCACGCCCGACGCTATACGCTCTACGCTCTACGCTCCCTGCCTTCGTCAAGACTATGGCAGGCATGCACGCCCGACGCGATCAGCTACGAAGAACCGCAACCGAGCCATGCCCTTAGTCTCTCCCGTCGCTGAAGTCCCTCAAGTCCCCTTCAATCGCGACAACACCTGCTGCCGATACGTAGAACCGATCGGCAACGACTCTCCGTTGATCTCTACTTCGGTGGCTGACCAGGCATCGAGTCGATCGAGCCGGATCAGGAAGGAGCGGTGGATGCGGAGGAACGTCTGGTCGCTCAGTTGAGCAGCGACATCCTGCAGGGGGACTTTCACCTTCACGGTACGGTCGCCCAAGTGGAAGAAGCAATAGTCGCGCTGACTTTCCACCCAGTCGATCTCCGAGGGGCGCAGGCGGATATTGCGTTTTTGGTAGGTGAAGGAAAGTGGTTCTTCGACTGCGGGCTGCCTGGAGGTTCTGGCCGGCTCTACCCCCGGAGCTTTCAGTTTGTGGACCGCCTTTACGAAGCGGTCAAAATCAATGGGCTTCAGCAGGTAATCCACTACGTGATGTTCGTACCCTTCGAGGGCGTATTCATGGTAGGCAGTGGTAACAATGACTTGTGGAGTCCGGGGAAGGGTTTTCAGGAAGTCGAAACCCTTCATTTTTGGGAGATGCAGATCGAGGAAAAGCACATCCACTGGTTGCTTCCGCAAAAAACCGGAGGCTTCCATAGCGTGCCGGCAGGTGCCGGCCAACGTCAGGAAAGGAATCTGATCGATGTAATCAGTGAGGATCTCAGCCGCAATGGGCTCATCCTCCAGTATCAGGCAGGAGTACGGGTTCATATTCGGCTAGATTTAAGGTTACGGATACGGAAAACATACCATCACCGGGACTAATATCGAGCTGGTGACTGGGATACAAGACGGCTAATTGCCGCCTGAGGTTACGCAGACCAATTCCGTCAGAGGCCTGCGCAGTACTTTCGGTACTATTGCGGATAATTACTTCCAGGGTATTGCCAGTGAGATTTACCTGCAGTTCGACAAAAGGGTGATTCTGACTCTCGCTAGCCCCGTGCTTGAAGGCATTTTCCAATAATGGGACCAGTAGGAGTGGCGCGATCATGCGGTCAGGGGGGATGGGGTCAATGCGCGTCTCGATCGTCAACCGGTCACCGTAGCGCAGGCACTCCAGCGCCAGGTAATCTTCCATCCATTTGATCTCTTTGTACAGTGG
>JASBTH010000047.1 GCA_030148525.1 Saprospiraceae bacterium
ATCACCGAAGCGAGCCAGGTCAGTGAAATCTTCTGAACAATCGACCGTTTGGTCTACCGGACAAACTACCGTCGGAGCCAATTTATCCTCCACTCGTACCAACAGCATGCACTCGTTAAAGTGGCCGTATAAATCGCCACCCTGAGCCTCGCGGCTCGGATCAACCGGACCGGGCCCCGGGTCTACTTCGTACACCCGCAGGATAACCCGGGTAGGCTCGTCACCTATATCCTCACAGCAAAAGAATACATGATCGTCGAAGTACTCCTGCCTGCCCGGAATGTTGAGATCATCATCGCCATTCAATTCGTTACATCCTCCGACATCCATTCGTCGGGTTTTGAAGTACAAGGTATCCTTTACGTTGTCGCTACTTCCGTTATCGAAGGCACGTGCCGCTACAATGGCAATACCACCGTCGGGCAGTGATACGGTAGTCTGATCGTCACAAACGACCGTAGGTGCTTCGGAGTCTTCCACCAGCAGACGCACGGTACAAGAGGTCGTGTTTCCACAAGCATCGATGGCCGTATACTGAACAAAGTGCTCCCCGGCAGGCACAAAATAGTGGGGCCCCATACCAATACCACCATAAGAGGTACTGACAAGGAAAGTAGGGTCCGCATCGCAATTATCGCGAATTTCGGGAGATGGCAAATTAACCGTACCGTAGCTCTCGCCGGAGACTGTGTTTATAAAAATATCGCCCGGACAGGTGATGATCGGTGGCGTTCCGTCTTTTATTTGAATGACCTGTTCATCCTGGCGAATATCACCGCTACAATTTTCAATCACCCGCCAGGTACGGACGATCGTCAGACCGTTTCCGTTACAGGTGCGCGTAGTATCGTCCCAAACGGCGAGCGTCAGGTCACAATATGCGTTATTATCGATGGGTAAACCATCGACCAGCGGGAAGCCAGCAACCTCGGGAGAGGCATCTGTTTGGTCACACGACAGTACCATATCGGCTGGGAAGACGATATTATTCAGGTTTGGCCTGCGCAGTACGATAGATTGCGTACAGAAAGAGGTGTTTCCGCTAGCATCCGTGGCAGTCCAGCGCCGGGTGATTACCAATGATCCGGTAGAATTGCAATCGGCCTGGTCGATCTGATCAGTATACGTCAAATTCACTTCTCCCGTGCAGTTATCACTCACATCCGGGATACCCAAAACACTGACACTGGTATCAGCTGTGCAGCTAATCACAATATCTTCCTGCACACAATCAAATTGGGGCGGCAGGTTATCTACGATCTCAGCATAGCTGGTACAAAAAGTACCGGTGGCATCATCAATGACCGTGATACTTACGATCTGGTCCAGGTAGTTGGAAAAGTCGAACGATACCTCGTTGGTCCCCTGAACGATCAGGTTTCCGTTTCGGGTACGTACGACAATCTGTTTGTCGCCCGGGCAACTTTGGGGAGACTCTAAAATAACGTCTGGTGTAATGGTAGCCGTGCAGTTTTGATCCAGTGCGATTTGGAGGGGATGATCGGGGTCCGGATCATTGCAGGCCAGGGCACATTGGGCTACCAGCTGGTTGGCGATACTTCCTATCACCAACATGGCTACCAGTAAGGCCCATCGCCTGGCTAAAGGCTTGGCACCCGCCATGGGTGCATAGAATCGCGCTTGGCGACTCCGGTTCTGTGTTTTCTCGATGTTTGTATACATTTTCTCGGGTTTTTGAAAATGGTAAAATGCCCATTCGCCACCTCCTGGCATTGACTGACTACCTCCCTGGCGGTGCTCTTTTCCGCGGGACCAGGGCATCCGGTGGGATGCCGTGTATTGCCAATCGTGTGACGTTTTGGTTTTTGCGAAAGCAGAGTATCGAAAAACGAGGCCTGCTTTGCGGCTCGGTAATCAGATTACCTTTGCCATTTTCTTAATATGTAGAAAAAACCGTGCCAAAATGTTCCAGCGCTAATGAAGCGTTCATTTTTAACAGGATTACCAAGAATAGAAAGGAAAAAATCGTGCCAAATTGAGTGTCTGGAGCACCAAAAAAAAGCCCCCCTCTGAACTTGCAGAGAGAGGCCATCCCAAAAACCGATTTTAGTACAATTCTTATTGTTTATGCTTTCGCAAAAACAGAAACAATAAGCTGGCACATCGGCTTTAACGACTCCAGGGCTAGCTGGACGCGTAGACGGTTATTGTCTGAAATATGTGAGGGGAGACATCTAGGATTACAGCTACACATGCTGACAAAACAAATATACTTTATTTGACTGTAATTTTTATACCCACTACAGGGTATTTACGGGTGCAGATTGTTTCAAACAACCTGCACCCGTATTGTACGACAATTATCTTCTTTGGTTTCTTCGATTGAACCCAAAAGCTAAAGTAATTTCGTGGGATCCGCTGGTAAACTGTTGAAATTCCTGTGTAGACAGGTCAAAGGTGTAAAAAAGATTCACCGCCGAACGGTCATCTACTGGGCCGCTTTGATTACCGAACCGTAGTTCACCCCCCAGTAATACACCAATAACGCCCATTGTCCGGTAGGATAATCCGGCGACCACCCGATCTTCCAGGAAACCTGCTTTCACGTTGAAATCAGCCTGGAAGGGGGCATCCAACACCTGTCGGAACATAACGGATGGTTCCAAACTGAAGTCGGCACCATCAAATGTAAAGTTGTGACCAGCCAGGAAAACGTAGTGACTAAAAATGGTATTTCCACTTTGTCCCGACACTACAATATCGTCGAGTCGCGAGCGAACCATATTAATAAAGGTGAATCCCCCGAAGGTATTTTGGTCCTCACCAAAGCGACCAAAAACACCTACGGACGCATCGAATTCGTTGCGCCCATTCACGGCAGATTCGACGATATCATCGCCGATCTCATAAAGATCCTGGCCAAAGATATTGTTACCGATACTCATTTGGTGGAATTCGAAAGCAAAGCCGGCAGCGAGTTTGGCGTTATCGCCTACATTGAACCGGAAACCGGAATTCATGCGCGCGCGAAACCGCGTCATACGGGCAGCACTTTCGGTAGTTACTCCGATACCAAAACCAAATACATTGCCGATGGGACCATTATACTGGACACCCACCGTCTTGGGAGCATCCGGGAAACTGGTCCATTGTGCGCGCGCATTAAACAGGATTTGGTGAACGTCATCGAACCCTGCGGCGGCAGGGTTAATCAATACCGGATTAATATTGTAGTGGGAAAAGACGGCTTCGTCCTGCGCCTGAAGCGAACCCAGGCAACACAGGAGCGTGATGGGCAGGAAATGTAGTATATATCTTTTCATAATTCAAAATCGGTTAAGGGTTCATGGAATTAATCTGGAGGTGAGCGGGCCCAATACCGGACCCGCTCTTCACTTTTATTCTTCGCGTAGCAGGGTGATGGACCCTTTCATTTGCTGGGTGTTTCCATCAAAATCGGTGTATTCCAGTATGTAGTAATATGGACCATCCGGCAGGGTTTCGCCGTCGTTGGTGGTTCCATTCCAGGTATTGTCGTAGTTATCCGTTTCAAAGACCATCTGGCCGTAGCGGTTAAAGATGCGCAGGTTATTCTGATCGAATTCTTCAATACAATTGATGAGAAAACGCTCATTCAGGCCATCTCCATCGGGTGTCATGATATCGCGGGCTTCCATACATGGGAAGCGGCGATCCTGCACCGTAGCCCGAATGACCTCCTGCTCGGCCGTACAGCCACGGGAATCGGTAACCCGTACTACGTAATCGCCAGGGCAGAGGTTCTCGAGAGTAGAGTCTTGCTCCGAGGCATTGGCATTCCATTCGTAGAAGTAGGGTGCCTCTCCGCCGGTTACAATGGCCGTAGCGGAACCGTTACAGCCATCATCGGCCGGTTCAGTCTCCACGACCACCTGAATCGGATCGGGCTGTTCAATGGAAAAGGTCGCCGTACTGGTACAGTTATTGCCATCCGTTACGGAAACAGTATAGGAATTCGGGCGCAGGAAGCGAATTCGGGAGCCACTTTGGCCGTTACTCCAGTTGTATTGGAAGTTCTGGCCGGTACCGCCGTTTACGGAAACGGTTATCTCACCATCGTTTTCACCAGGACAAGACACATCGGTAACCAGGGCATCAATCCCCAGTGCCATCGGGGCATTCAGGGTAAATGATTCGGTAGTGGAACAACCAGCCTCATCGATTACGGTTACAGTGTATTCTCCGGCTCGTGCATCTTCCAGAACCGCTTCAGTGCCGACCATTTCGTCGCCGCGGATCCACTCGTAAATGTAGTTTTCACCGCTGCCGTTTTCCGCATCGACCCGAACCCGGCCATCAGCTCCTCCCGGACAGCTCACGTCAAAGCCATTATAGTTAGACAGCACGGTGATATCGGCCGACAACATAGAGGAGGTCCCGATGGAAAAAGATTTTTCAACCGTATTCCCGGAGGCTTCGCCCACCGTTACGGTGTACTCCCCCGCCGGGAAATTGATAAGATCCTGCTCGGTAGATACGATATCACCGTTTTCGTTTCGCCACTCGTACGTAAAGGGCTCACTACCGCCGGCCACCATCAGGTTCAGCCCGCCGTCCATAGCGTCCGGGCAGCTGGTATTTAATACATTTGCCGAAAGGCCAAAAGAAGTAACGATGATAGGGTCAAGGGTTACCTGGCAGTTATTATCATCAATTATTGTTGGCACGTAAGAACCAGCACAGAGTGCGATAATCTCCGGGCCCGTATTGGGACTATTCCAACGTACCTGATAACCGGGCGTACCCCCCGTCAGACTCAATTCAATACTACCGGTACAGCCAGCTTCCTCCGTGTCGTGGACAATAGCAATTGATGAAGCCCGGATACTATCGGGTTGATTGATAGTAATCATACCTTGTTGGGTGGCATTGGTAGCATCCGTCACCACGAAATTCAGCGTACCGGCGGGTAAACCAGTGCGGGTTACCAATCCATTGGTAGCATTCACATCGACGTCGTCGGAAAAGCTGACCACGTAAGGACTCACACCTCCGCTGATCATAATCCGAACTTCACCGGTAGACTGTCCGGGACAAATGATGTCTGTCGTTTCTGCCTCAAAATTAAGCAGCTCTTCGGTGAAATTCACATTAAAGCACTGTTCGGTAGAACAAGAGTTTTGGTCGGTGACCGTTACACAATACTCGCCGGTAGCCAGGTTTGTCAGATCTTCGGAACTGGCTCCCGTACTCCAGCGTATCGTATACCCCGGTGAACCGCCTGAAATAGACAAGTCAATACTACCATTCGTATTATTTTCATCACCGGTAACCGGGATCACGTTGGGGTCCAGAGTGATTGGATCCAGACTGGTCACCTCAAAGGTACCACTCAGGCTATTGCCGATCGCATCTTCCACGGTAACCGTATAATCGCCTGCCGCCAGGTCGGAAATCGTTGCCTGTGATTCGCCATTATTCCAATCGAAAGTGTAAGGTGCCATACCACCGGTGATATTCACCGTGATAGCACCATTGGATGCACCAGCACAGGTTTGGGTAATATCAGTGCTTTCAATACGCAGACGCTCCGTCAGGATGATACAAGCCGAAGCCGAACAGGCATTCCCGTCAGTGACCGTTACGCAATACTCACCCACCAAACCGAGATCAGACAATGAAGCATCGGAGCTCGTAAACCCGCCCGGGCCGGTCCAGTTATAGTTATACGATCCCGTTCCTCCGCTAATGGTCAGATCTATTGTACCACCAGTACCATTGGCAATAGGAGTCGTATTAATATTATCGATATTGATACCGTCCGATTGTCCCACCGAGAAGGTAGTATCCAGTTGGCATCCATTATTGTCGACAACCGTTAGATCGTAGTCACCCGGATTGAGACCTGTTTGGTCCGGAGTCCCGTCGGGCAGGTTTCCTTCCCAAACCAGATTGAGGGGAGTTGCCCCCCCGGTAATGGTTACCGAAATGGCACCGTCGTTGGTACCAAAGCAAGTAGCATCGGTGATGTTAGCGGTAAGTTCAAGGCCGGAAGCAGGTTGATTTACCGTAAACGATTCGGTGAGCACCTCACTGGTTTCATCATCGGTAACGGTTACCGAATAGTTTCCGGCGGGAATATTCATCAAATCCTGGGTAGTCGCTCCCTGGTAGCTCCACTGGTACGAATAATTACCCGAACCTCCAGTTACGCTGATGTCAATTGCACCGGATGCTTCACCACGGCAGTCGATGTCAGTGATCTGGGCGGGACCATCAAAAGCAAGCGGTTGAATATCGCGAATAGTCACCGAACCGGGACGCAAGGAGTAATCAATGACTTCTTCGTTGGAATCGATAAATTCAATAGGCTGAGTCATATCCAGGGTCACATCGGCTACTCCATCGTTAATGAGAGGTGTAAACCGGACCGTGAAAGCGGTAGTTCCGTCAGGTAGAGTCACTCCGGTAGCCGCCAAGTCAAGCCAGGAAATTTTTAGCTTACCGGCAGGGTTTGTTCCTTCTCCCGGGCGTCCAAATGAGCTTTCCGACAGGTCTTTCAAATTCAGATTGCCAACGCTCTCAAACTGCAGTTCGTTCGGGTCATAGCTAATAACGTACTCCATGCCCAATACACCATCGAACTTGAAGAAGGTTACGGGTACATCAACCGCCGTACCCGGCTGGGTCATAACCCGACCGATATCAATGGTAAAGTCGGTGGGAATAACATCACCAGTAATATCCACCGTGCCCGGATCCAATTCAAAGTCTATTACGGTTTCGCTGGCATCAGTAATTTCCAAAGTGGCTGTTTCATCAAAACCGATCGTCGTTGCACCGGATCCAATAGCACGGAAACAAACTTCGAAAATAACCGTTTCGTCAGGCACTGTTACACCACCTGCCGACAGGTCGATCCAGGATAATTTCAAAGCTCCGGGTTGGTTTGACCCCATCCCCGGAAAACCGAAGGCACTTTCCGTAAGATCTTTGAGGTTGAAATTTTTAACCTCGATAAATTCCAGCATTCCCGGATCGTAATCCAGGGTCCATTCCATACCTACGATATCGTTGAAATTAGCTACGGAAATGGGCACACAGACGGTGTCGCCAGCCATGGCGGAGGCATCGTCGACGATGAGGGCAAAGTCTTCGTAGGAGGTCATGCCATCATCCTGAAAGGTTACCGTACCCGGATTGATGACTGGAGTCAAAATATTTTCATCCACATCGTAAGCTTCCGGATTGGGGCCAACACCTACGATCGTTGAACCCGAATTCCGCAGGGCTTCGAAGCACATTTCAAAAATGACTGTGCCGTCGGGCTGAGTCACTCCGGCAGCCGCAAAGTCAAGCCACGACAGTTTTAGGGTACCAACAGGGTTGGAGCCCGTTCCCGGAGCACCGAAAGAGCTTTCCGACAGGTCTTTGAGGTTGAAGGCTCCGACTGAAACGAATTCCAGGGCGCTGGGATCGTAGGTAATATTGATTTCCGT
>JASBTH010000048.1 GCA_030148525.1 Saprospiraceae bacterium
TTGGATATGCCTTGATCCATATACCCACTACCCTGTACCGGGAGGTTGGGCATTAACGATCATCACCTTAGGAAATAGTATTGGCCCTACCTCCCGCTAAAGATACCATTTTGGTTCTGATCGGCAAGTTGCCTGACAGTAACAAGAACTCGGGGGCTAACCCGGCCTATAATCAACTGATTGTCAAAGCCTCACCTTGTATTTAGCAGAGAATATAAGGTAGCAGGACAGGCTAACAGTCCCAATACCCTCTACCTACTACCCTGTACGCGAGGTTGGGTAAATGCCGTTTTTCCAGTAATATTGTGGGCACAAACGCAAGCCCGTTTCTATGAAGACCAAGCGCTTACCTCTATTCCTCCTTATTATGCTCGTCTCTGTCGGCCTCGACCGGATCACCAAGATCTGGGCAGTCCGGGAATTAAGAGGGGAGCCCGTTCGCTCCTACCTCGATGACTTCATCCGCCTGGTGTATGCGGAAAATACCGGCGCCTTTCTCAGCATGGGCTCCGGACTCAACGAGCAGTTGCGGTACTGGGTGCTGACCATTCTGCCCATCCTCGTGCTGCTGTACGTATTGTATATGACGCTTTTCAACGCCGATATGAATCGCGTACAGGTAGCATCCTTCACCTTTATTCTGGCCGGTGGCCTGAGCAATATCTACGACCGCCTCATGGAGGGCATGGTGGTGGATTTTCTCAATATGGGCTTCGACGGACTGCGAACCGGTATCTTCAATGTGGCTGATATGTCGATCATGCTCGGTTTGTTTATGATGCTGCCACAGTTGTTTCGCAAGCCTTCCGGCAAAAAGGTAGCCGTCGATCCTAAACCAGAGGTTCCTTCGGAGGAAGAGAGGTAACTGTTTGTGCTTTCTGATTGCCTATTACCTTTGGCTACTGAGGTAGGCCCATTCATTGTGGCAATCAGAAAGCACAAACGGTTCCGGGATCTCCGCCGGGCTTTTTTGATTTCACTTCATATAATTCAGCTATAGAAACACATACTCCAGAAATCAAAAAAGCCCGGCAGTAAACTCTTTTCAGGCAGCACGTTATAGTCACGCTTAAATACACCGCTCCGGAAAAAAAGAAGGCCGATTCGCAATGAATCGACCTTCCTTATTAATTCCCCCTTAATAAACTAGAACGCTGATAAGTACTCTTTACTGTGGACAAAATAGTCCCGCAGTTGTATATTAACGGACGTAATACGTCCAATACCTCTCTTCAATCTGTGAAGGGTCAGTCCTGGGAGACGCACAAAGCTAGCTAACGCTATCCATGTACAGGACCAATTGATCCCCAGTTTTTTAGCCTATATGGTAAGTACCTAATTAGTATGGGCGCTTAAAAACGCCTTTTGTAACAAAGCTCTAACGCCAAGATAGGCAACCTGAACCGCACAATCCTGCCATTTTTCGCCTTTACGGGGCAATTGCACGAAAATGGCATTGCCCTTAGCTCCATTATTGCCAATCGGGCATAGTAGCGTCCGGATAGGCCATACTCCGTGTTTCTCCTGTTACATTGCTCACTTCCATGATATAAATGTCCCCTAAGGAAGCATTATTACTTGGCCGATTTACAAACATAACGATCTCACCACCCGGCGGGAGTACAGGCATCAGGTCACTTGTGTTAGGCGGAATGGACTCGGTATTTACCTGACGAATCGTCCCCTGGAATCCATCTTGTAATATCCAGGCTCGCCGTGGACGTTCGTCCGGATACTGTTGGGCATCGCGATCCTCGGTGAATAAAGCAAAATCAGCTCCCTCCGAAAGAACCGGACCACCAATCCACCGGCCGGGGGGTTCGGCATCCAGTAAGGTATCTACCGCCACCCCTTCTTCATTGTACATCACGATCTTCGACTGGTAGCGGTCAGCCCGTTGCATACGTGCGGCGATCAGCCCCTGACTCGACCAGGAGACCTCGGCAAAAGAGTAGCCATTATCTGCCGTGGCAAATTCCCGTAAGCCGGTACCGTTCTCGTTGACCACAAACAGTTTGTCGTCGTGTGGATACATGAAAGCACCACCATTGGGTGCCCAGGCATAATTCACTTCCAGCAGGTTAAAACTACTAACCGATCGTAAATTCGTTACTTGCCGATGGTTACTGCCATCCCGGTCCATGGTGAAAATATGCGCTTCGGCGCCTACGAAGGACAAATAAGCGATCCGATTCGCAAGTACGTTGAGATGTGGCCGCCAGCAGCTGCGTTGCCCGTCGGTAAGGGCAATGGAAGACAGGCTGTCCTCCTGATTCACCACACCTAAATCAGGGGTTTCGCCCGCGTAAATGACAAAATTGCCATTGGAAGGATCTTCCCTGACGAAGTGAACCCGGAAGTTGGGGAATGGCTGCGTAAGGAAGCTATACAAAGTACTGGTGGTCGGTTCGTTAACCTGATCATCAGCTGCTACTTGCCAGAAATA
>JASBTH010000055.1 GCA_030148525.1 Saprospiraceae bacterium
CTGGAGGGACTGGAGAGACTGGAGGGACTGGAGGGACTGGAGGGACTGGAGAGACTGGAGGGACAGGAGGGACTGGAGGGACAGGAGAGACTGGAGGGACAGGAGAGATATTTGACCGCTTCGACTTTTCGCTGGATGCAGAGGTGGATCGCATTGAATACGAAGATTACGTGCTGGAAAACACCGTTGCCCGCGGCTCCTTCAGTCCATCGCGACTGGCGGTGACCAATGCTGCTACCCGGATTGGAGATAGTGATTTCCGGGCCAGTGGTTCGGTAGATAATGTATTTGGTTATTTATTCGACGGAGAGACGCTGGGGGGTGACATGGTCATCCGTTCCAATAAACTGGATCTGAATCCATTTATGACCGCCTATCAAGGCACCTCGGAACCACAGGCTACTCCAGCCTCCAATACTGGTGGGGAGAGCTACGGCGTGCTGTTGATTCCCGATAATATCGGTATGCGCATTCGCGCCGAAGTGGGCGAGGTGATATACACCAATATGAATTTGCGCAACCTGACCGGCGTACTCGAAGTAGCTGATAAGGCTGTGGCCCTGCGCGACCTGACCGCTCAGACATTTGGCGGACAGATGGCCCTCGACGGCATGTACGACACCAGCGATCCGGAAGAGCCCTCCTTCTCCGTAGCCTACGCCATGGAGCAGATGCAGTTTCAGGAGGCCTTTACCACCCTAAATACCTTTCAGGCAATGGCACCCATCGGGCGATTCATTGAGGGTTTGTTCACTACCCGTCTGGCGCTGGAAGGCACCCTGGGTGAGGATATGATGCCTAAACTAAGCACACTTAATGCCAAGGGATATCTGGAAACCATCGATGGTGTCCTGAAGTCTTACGCCCCCCTCCAAAAGCTGGGCAGCACCCTGAACATCGAGGAGTTGAAAAGCAACCTTCGCATCGAAAATACCAAGAACTGGCTGGAGATTACCAATGGCATGGTGGAAGTGAAACCTTTTGATATAAACCTCGCTGATATCCCCATGACCGTCGGTGGCACCCACGGGCTCAACCGACAAATGGCCTATGAGATCAAAGCGGCTATACCCCGTACTAAATTGGAGAATAACGCTATTGGTTCCGCTGCCAGCGAAGGTCTGCGCCAACTTCAGGCTGAAGCCAGTAAATTGGGATTGCCCTTCGAGCAAAGCGAAACGGTCAATGTAATGATCGCACTGACCGGCAGCCTGACCGACCCAAAGGTGAAAGTCAACCTATTGGGCCTCGACGGTGATGATTCGGCCGGAGGGCTCGTGGCCGGAGCTACCGAGCAACTCAAAGAAGAGGCAAAAGATCAGATCAACGCCGGCAAAGAACAGATAAAAGAGGAAGCGGATAAGATCCTGGATAGTGCCCAGACGCGGGCCAGGGAAGAAGCCGGTAAACTAGCCGATCAAGCTAAAGAAGAGGCCGCCAAAGCCGTAGACAGCCTCCTCCAGGAACAAGCGAAAAAGGTACTCGACCAAACCGGCACTAAGACGGAAGTCGACAACCTAAAAAAGGAACTGGAGAAATTCAACCCGTTCAAGAAGAAAAAGACGCCGGAACCAGCGAAGAAAGAGGAGTCAAAGACGGAAACGAAACCGGATACGACTAAGAAGAAAAATAACGGCTGACGGGGTTTGAGACTGGAGAGCGCAGAGACGGTAGGGACTAGAGAGCGCGGAGACTGAGAGACGGTTTTGCGCTGGTTTGTGGGCCTTCGCTGCAGTTGTTTTGGGCATTGCCCTAACTGCGTCGTGCGTAGTCATCCTTCGTCCGTACGGACTCCGGCGGGCGGATAATAGGCTCGGGCTTGTATTAGACGCGATTAATCGCGTCTCTACATGTCGTGGTATTCTATGGAAATCCCTTTCCCCAATTCCCCCTCTCTCCAATTCATATCGTGTGGACGCAATGAATTACGACATTACGGGATTTGGAATGGATTTAAAAGAATCGCCTGATCTCCTTATCCCCATATCTCCTGATCCAAAACTGGTGGCAACTGCGATGGATCGCAGCTCTCATCAAGGCTCTTCTGTCTCTACGGTCCCTAAGTCACTTCAGCCCCTTCAGTCACTAACCGCTGCCTCAAAGCTGGCTGTGTTATCGAAGTCACGCAGGTCGACCGGCGTTACGCCCGATATCCCTTGCTCGCCCATGTACACCCCGTAGATGGTATCCACGGCAGCCATGGTGAGCTTGTTGTGGGTAACAATGATAAACTGAGAGTCCTTGGAGAATTTCTTGATGATGCGATTGAATTTAAAGACGTTGGCATCGTCGAGGGGCGCATCAACCTCGTCGAAGATACAGAAGGGTGCCGGCTTTAACAGGTACAAGGCAAACAGCAGTGCCGTGGCGGTGAGTGTCTTCTCACCCCCGGAAAGCTGATTGATTGTCTGCGGACGTTTCCCCTTGGGTTTGGCGACGATCTCGATATTGGATTCCAGGGGGTTTTCGGGATCCAGTAGCAGCAGGTCGCAGGCATCATCCTCGGTAAACAGTGAGCGGAATACATCGATGAAATACAGGCGCGCCTTTTCGAAGGCATCCAGAAATTGGATGGTGGCCGTTTCCTCGATCTCTTTGATGGTCTCTTCCAGGGAGGCTTTGGCTTCCAGAATATCATCCCGTTGCTGGGTAATGGAATCAAAGCGTTCTTTCATCTCATCGAAAGCCTCTACCGCCATGGGATTGATCTCTCCGTAGTTATCGAGGCGTTTTTTCAGTTTTTCCACCTTTTCGTTGAGGGTGGCTTCGTCCAGTTCCGTGGTGGGATCCTGATTGATGATGTCATTGATCTCAATGTCAAATTCGATCCGCAGTCGTTGTGAAATCGAGGTGATTTCGTATTTCACATCGTTAAAGGAATCCTTGAGTTTATTGATCAACACCTGGGCTTCCTGCTGGGTACGCCCGATTTTGCGCATTTCATCCTCCATGCCGGTAATGTGCCCGCGGGCATCGTAGTAGTGCTGCTCTGCCTCGGTGAGCAGGGACTCACGCTCTTTGCGCTCGGCATATTGCGTTTTGAGATCTTCCTTTAATGCTTCGATCTGCTGATCGATTTCCTGTGATTCCCCGGCATTTAACTGGATATTCTCCTGGTTCTGACGCAGTGTTTCCCGCGATTCTTCCAATTGCTTTTCCCGAAAGGTGAGTTCCCGCTGGAGGGTATTTACCTTATTCTGCTGGCGAATGAAGGCAATATTTTTCTCGTTGTAGGAGGCTGACGCATCGCTGAGTTGCTCAGCTACTTTTCGGTATGAGCCATCGGTATTGGAGATTTTCTCCCTGGCTTCCGCCAAAAAAGCCTGCTGGCTTTCCAGGTCCTTATCAATGGACGCATTGGAGTCTTCCAGGCTCTTTATGCGATCCTGTGCCTGCTGCTGTTTCTCGTTGACCTCTTTGATGAAGGATTCAAAATTCTCGAGGCGCGTAGTCAGCGATACTTTTTCCTGGGTCAGTCGATTGAGGTCAGCCGCTTGACGCTGGATTTGATCATCGAGGCGTTGACTCTTCAGTTTAGAAATTCGCTCCTTAAGGGTGTAGAACTGCGTCGACAGTTTATTTTCCTTGGATTCGGCCTGTTGAATTGCCTCCTCCAGGACCTCCAGGTTTTTCTTTCGCCCGATCTTTTTTCCTTCGAATAAGCCGATGGAACCTCCCGACAAGCTGTAGCGACGCTTGATCAGGCGACCGCTCTGAGAGAGCAGGACCACGTCGGCTTCGGGTAATTTGTCAGTCAGGTCTTCCCGATCAGTTACCAGCACATTGGCCAGCAGAAAACTACACAGGTTGTAGTATTTGCGATCCACCTCGATCAGGTCGATGGCGCTGCGTGTCTCCGGGATCAGCGTCATGGGCGCCGAATATTCTTTAAAGCTATCCAGGACGAAGAAATTAGCTTTACCCTTCTGGCTGCGCCCCAGCAGACGAACTGCCTCAGCGGCCTGTTCCAGGCTTTCGACTACGTAGTAATTGAGGTAAGGCTCCAGGTAATTCTCGATAGCCACCCGGTATTCTTCCTTGACGTAGATCAGATCGGACAGCAAGGGTGCCCCTTCTCCCCACTCCTGGTTATTACTCAGAAACTTGATGGACTCCGGAAAGCCTTCCAGGTTTTCCACCATGCTTTTGGTGAGTTTGAATTCGTTTTGTTTGGCATCCAGCTCCCGACGCACCTGGGCCATTTTCCGGTTCACCCCTTCCAGTTCCTTTTCTGTTTGCTCTATCTGTGTCCGGCGTTTAGCCTCTTGTTCTTCCAGTCCGTCCAGGGTGGACTGCTGGCGCTGAGCCTCTTCATCTAGCGTTTTCAGCTTACTGCGGAGGTTGTCGATCTCGTTGGACCGCTGGGCAATTTCCTGCTGGTTACGCGCCAGTTCCTGGCGATTGCTTTCCATCTGGTTGAGGTTGATCGCCTTGCGTTTCTCCAGATCGTAGACCGAGCGCTCGAGTTTTTGTTGCTCCTCAACGATCTGATCGAGATCGGCCTTGAGAGCACCGTGGCTGGATCGGATCTTTTCCAGCTCGGTCTCGGCCTGCTCCAGTTCGTGATCGAGGCGGGCCTCGATGCGCTTCTCCATGTTGAGCTCTTCCCGGTAGGTTTCGATCTCTTCGGTGAGGGTCTTGATGCGTTCCTGTCCGGCGGCAATATCCCGATCCAGTTTGGACTGGTTCTGGATGACAAACTCTTTTTTCTGTTCGAGCATCCGGCGGTCGTTCTCCATTCCGCGGATCTTACCAACCAGAGCATTCAGGTCGCGCTGACGTTGGGATAGTGCTTTTTCCTTATCCAGATTGTTTTTGCGTTCCTCTTCCAGGGTGGCTTCCATCTGGTTAACCTTCACATCGAGATTCCGATACCTGTCCTGCTCCTGCTCAATCTTCTTTTGTAATTCCCGGTGTCGGTCCTTCAGGCTACCCATGCGAATCAGAGCGAGCTGAATGGAATGATCCTTGTATTCCGCTTTGTACTCGTAATAGCGTTTGGTGCGCCGGGCCTGCTTTTCGAGGGACTTCAGGTTGGCGTCAATCTCGTGCAGCAGGTCTTCCACCCGCTCCAGGTCGGCGCTGGTGTTTTTGAGTTTATTGACCGTTTCGCGCTTGCGGACCTTGTATTTAGAGATGCCAGCAGCCTGCTCGAACATCTTGCGGCGCGAGTTTTCTTTATCGGTCAGGATATCGTCCACCATCCCCAGGGCGATGATAGCATAGGAGTTGGATCCCATGCCCGTATCCAGCAACAGGGACTTAATATCCTTTAGGCGGCAGGGTACATCATTGAGTCGGTATTCACTCTCCCCTGACCGGTAGAGCATCCGGGTGATAGTCACCACGTGGTATTCCGTGGGCAGGAGGTTTTTGGTGTTTTCGAAGGTAAGGGAAACGGAAGCAACACCGGAGGGTTTGCGTTTTTTGGTGCCATTGAAGATCACGCTGGACATCGTATCCAGGCGGAGTTCGCGGCTCTTTTGCTCCCCCAATACCCAGCGTATGGCGTCTACGATATTGGACTTACCCGACCCGTTGGGACCGACGATGCCAATGACATCCTCATTGAAGTTGATGACGGTTTGGTTGGCAAAGCTTTTGAAGCCCTTTATTTCGATGGAACGCAAACGCATAGCTCACAAAACTAGCAAATTATCCGTTCGGCCAGCCGATGCTTACCAGTTATTTTTCCACAGGTGAGTGTGGAGATCGGCCCGCCTACGCCAAGGCTACGGCGGGCATGTAATTCGGAAACCATAAGCCCATCCACTATAGTGGTGGGAATACTTTAGGTGGACTTAGCCAGCAGGGCCGACCGGAAACAACCGACCAGGGCCCGAAAATCGTCGGCCGTATTGTATACGTGGGGCGAGATGCGCAGGGCACTTCCCCGCCGCGACACGTACACCCGATTGGAGGACAGCGACTCTGCGAGGCGATCGGCATCGATGGTCCGGGGCAGACGGATACCGTAGAGGTGGTGGGCTCTGCGTTCGGTGGGTTCCAGGTAGCACCCCATTTCGGCCAGTTCTTCCAGAGCTTCCCGTGCGATATCGGCACAATAGTCCTGGATACGTGCGGGCTGCCATTCCAGCAGTTGTTGCAGGGCGCGGTGCAGCATGGGCACGAGGTTGAAGTTGCTCTTCTCCCCTACCGAAAACCGGGCTGCGCCGGGCTGGTAATCCGTTTCGTACTCGACAAGGCCCCCAAATTGCTCGCTGTTCCTGCGGGCAATCCAGTTTTCTTCCAGTGGGGTTCCCGTGAGATAGCGTTCGCCAAAGTAGGCCAGCCCCAGACTATAGGGGCCCAGCAGCCATTTGTAGCCGGCCACCACCAGGGCATCGGGTTGGATGTCCCTTACGGAAAAAGGCAGTGCACCGACGGATTGGGTGCCATCAATCACCAGGTAAGCACCGACTTCGTTCAGTTTTTGCCGTAAGGCTACCAAATCAAACAGCGACCCATCGGCCCAGTGGATATGACCAATTGCCAGGACGGCTGTGGACGGAGTAATGGCTTCCAGCAGGGCTTCATTCCAGCTGGTGGTGCGGTCGGGCCGTGCCGGACCAACCACGCGAATGGTGGCACCGGTTTCCTCCGCCCGGCGCTGCCAGGGGTAGTAATTACTCGGAAACTGCTCGTCTACGACCAGGATCTCCTGTCCGGCACTCAGTGGTGTGTTGCGTGCCGCCGTGGTCAGACCATAGGAAGCCGAAGGAATCAAAGCCAGTTGATCGGGGTTATCGATCTCCACCAGTTGGGCGAAAGTCTCCCGCAACGCCCGCTCGTGGGTAAAGAAATCGGCCGGCTCAATGGTCCAGGGTTTGCTTTTGCGCGAAAGCGCCTCCATCCCCGCTTCCGTGACCGACTTCAGTTGGGGTGACATATAGGCCGCATTCAAATAGGTAACTTCCGGATCGAGGTCAAAGAGATGACGCTGGCAAGGCAACATATTGTAATTTTTAATGATTAGTTCTTAATTTTTAATGCAACCCTAATTAAAAACTAAAAATTAAACATTAAAAATCATTTAATCCGATAGCGAATGCTCACCTGCCCGAAGCGATCATAGACCACATACCCGTCCACTTCAGAGTGGTTGGTGAGGCCAAAATGGTAATCCAGGCCGGCGGCCCAGCGGGGATTGAATTGGTATTCCACGCCACCCAGCGCCGACAGGCCGAAGGAGCGAAATGCCGTTTCCCGTACGGTCTGCCCCTGTCGCCCCTGAAAGGCTTCGTACACGTTTCGATTTTCCTGATTAGGGTTGAACGAGGCCTCGGGTGCATAGGTCCACTGCCGACGGGTATCTAACCAGTAGCTGGCCCCAACGCCCAGCCCTACCCGCCAGTGGTCACCGTATCTGCGCTGTAAAGTTGCCTGGGTGCGCAGCTGCGTACTCATTAATGACAGATCAGCCGGCAGGGGCGCCCGGGCGTTATTGGGGTTGCCCAGACCAAGGTCGGGATCAGTCTGACCATCCTGTTCGCTTTGGCTTAAATTCACCAAGCCCGATCCTCGCTCATAGGATAATTGCCGGATCCCCAATGACAGGCCCGTCTGGAATTGCCATTTACCGAGTGGCTTGCGGAACAAGAGGCCCGCCTGACCACCCGAGAGCCAATTAGTACCGCCGTGGTGGGTGCCGGCCTCCACCCAAAGCTGCCAAGGAGTGCTGTTTTTAAACGCGAGAATAGAAGCGGGCACCCCCGGTTGCTTTGCGGGTAGTAAAACCACGGCAGTGGCTAATGGGTCGAAGGGTGCAAACAATTCGCGTCGAACAGTCGGGTAATTATCAGCAAGCAGCAGAGGCTGAGGAGTATCATGAGATAAAAAAGACGAGCGGGTTGGCAGTGGCGGTACGGTGCCGAAGACGCTCTTAAAAGCGTTATTGTTTCCTGATGAACGTCTTCGGTTTACATCCGTGAAGCCAGCTGGAATGGGGTCAGAGGTGGCCTTGGTACCAGCCTCTGAATCCTGGGCCGATCGATCAGAAAAAGAATCGGTGGTTTCTGGTGTTTCGGCGGGTGTTGATTGCTCCGCAGTCTTGGCTATCGGTTTGGGGGGCGTCGATTTGGTCGCGGGTGTCGTATTCCAGAGGGCCCACCCCAATATTAGCAGGGCTCCGATACCCACCGGAAACCACCACCAGATAGCCCGGCGACGACGCTCAACCGGCATCTCCCGGTCGAGGGTCTCTTTCATGGCTGCCCAGCCCTGATCCATATATTTATATTGCTCATCCTGCATAACTTCTGTCCTTGTATTGCCTATTAATCAGGGTTCGTAGTTTTTCCCGCGCCTTCGACAAATGCCATTTGGAAGTACCCTCGCTCATGTGCAGTTGCTCGCCGATCTCGCGGTGGTTATAGCCTTCGATGCAGTACAACCGGAAGACCTCCTTGCTAACGGCCGGCAACTGATCGACCAGGCTTAGTAAGTCTTCCAGGAAGAGTTTATCCAGTGCCCCCGTTACGGTGGGCGCATCCCGATTATCCAATTCGAGAAATTGGAGGGATCGCTTTTCCGACCGAAAATGATCGGCCAGCGCCCGGAAGACAATCCGACGAATCCACCCTTCCAGGGATCCACTGAAGGAATAGGTGTCAATCTTCTGAAAGACCTTCAGGAAACCATTATTAATGATAGTCAGTCCTACCTCGGGATCCGTAGTATACCGCTGCACCATACGCTGCATGGTCGGAAAGAAGCGCCGGTAGAGCCTCTCCTGATAAAAGCGGTCGTTGTGGCAGCATCCTTCCACTAACTCTTGTTCGGTATAATCTTTCTTTCGGATCATGTAGGTTTAAATAACGGGCGGTTGGGCAAGGACCAATTCATAAAGTGATAATCATTAAGTCCCAAACTCCCGATACAGTGTAGTAAGCATGGCGTATAGAGATTATTGCAAGTCCTAATACCTAATACCCTCTACCAAATACAAGGTGCGTTTTCGACATTCAGTCATTACGAAAAAAACGCACTTCCAAAACGCACTTTAAAACAGCACGCCGAAGCGAAACTGGTAGCGATTGTGCGTAATAGCTTCCCGGCGGTTCAGTTCGCCCCACCAGGGCAGATCGAACTCCTGAACCGTATTCT
>JASBTH010000061.1 GCA_030148525.1 Saprospiraceae bacterium
TCACTCGCCAGTACAACCTCACAGCTAAGCGCAATAGTGATATTACTCTTTTCACTTCCTATGTATTGCCTTTTACCATGTTATTGGGGGAAGAATCCCGACGTGATTTCGGATCTGTGGGCCTGATCACGTTGGAAGGCCTCATTCTGAATAACGGGCTCACCAGTCTGACCAAGAACATTGTTCGTCGTCCACGCCCCGACCTGTACAATACGAATGTTCCCATGGAGTTGAAGATCACCAAGGGGGCTCGGGAGTCCTTTTTTTCCGGTCATACTTCAAATACAGCAGTAGTTAGTTTTATGACGGCCACCTTTTTCTCTGATTATTACGGAGACAGTGATATGAAGCCTTTGGTTTGGGGGTTGGCAGCCGCTATTCCAGCCTATACGGGCATTCAGCGCATGCGCGCCGGCAAACACTATCTGACGGATGTTTTAGTTGGGTATGCCGTCGGAGCGGCCGTCGGAGTCCTGGTTCCCCGCTTTCATCGATTGTAGCGCTGGTTACTCTGTGGTTTCAGCAGCCGTCTGGCGGGTGGGCTGTAAGATCTTTTCCAGGAATACGCGGGTAATGAGGTAGGTAGGTTTGACGCCACTTACTCCCAGGCTGCCCGATGCCAGAGTGGATCCGGTCTCCAGTGGATTATCCGAAGCATAGTAGGCATAGGCGAGCTTGACATCGCTACGGATATTGTGCCGGATCTTGGCGGCCGATTGAATAGCTTTTTGGTAATGAGCTCCTTCCATTTCCAGCCCGATAGCTTTCCAGGACGTTGAATTGAAGTATTGCAGGATATCCCGGTTTTGGAGGGAGGTACCCAATACCGATATCATCGGGCCGCAAAAGACCTGGAGTCCGTGTCCTTCCAGATCTTCCGTTCGTATTTCATTCTCGAAGGGGTAGTTATCGGCGGTACCTTCAAAGATATGAGCAGTCGGAACCATCAGGTCTCCTTTCCCGCCTTCGAGGATGCCGGCTTTTCCCATAATGGAAATAGATTCGACTTGTATGCAAATTTCTTCTCCGGTATCCGTCTCGTAGGGTTTTAGTAGCTCATCCATGCTCTCAAAGGCCTGTTCGCCAAAGGCGTAGTCCATGACGAGGATCAGGGGTTTTTCCTTTTCCAGGTAAGTTACATCGCGCCGGATGTCTCCGGTAAACGTATGAGTGCCCAATTTAGTGGTGTCAAAGATCTGTACGGAGATATTGGTGCCGGTAACATCATCAATCTGAATCATGCCGTTTTTATGGGCATAGGCTTTTACCACTTCGCGCAAGTGATCATTTTCATCCAGACTCAATATTTCGGCCAGGTCTTCCAGTGATTGGTATTTACGCTTTTTATGAAGTGCAGCCGGGGCATAGAGGGAGTTCATGACCGAGTGGAGATTGGCGCTGATTATGTGTATCGGACGCTGATAAAGCTGATTTTCGTAGATGTATTTCTTAATATTTCGGGCCCAGAAGTCGCCATAGTAGTGGTGGCCGATCTTTTCGCGCAGGGCAGAAGAGAAGGTGATTTCCCGGTCCAATTCGCGTTCGGCCTCTTCCAGAGAAAGCCGTCCCAGCCAGTAGGTGATGTGAAAAATACTGTTTACTTCGGCCGTATCGTTAAAGCGGCGGCAGGCATCGACCGTTTCGGCGTAGGTTCGTCCCAAGAGGGTGCTCAGGTAGGTGAAGGCTACTTCTCGATTGTATTCTTCACCCATTTTCTCGTGTTCGACGATTTCTTCCAGCATTTCCCATTCCCGTTTACGACGACCTTTATGGTCGGTGCTGTTGCGCCGGATTTTCTCCGCTTCGATGTAGAGGAAGGTGAGGTGGGTGAGGATATCGTAGATATCGCTGCGCCCGCGAGTCATTTCAATGAACATTTGTTCATCGTCGATGCGGTAGGCCTGGCGGCGGCGTTTAGGAGGAATGATCGGTTCGAAATTCGACTGCTCGAACCCTTCGCGGCTAATCAGCCGGATAAACCGGCATTCTTCGATACCACGGGGCAGGCGTTGGGCGACGTAGAAGAGTCCGTTGAGTTCCACTTTTTCGGGATCGGAAATAGAACCGTAAATCTCGGGGCGCAGGACCATCATGGCTTCAATTATGGCTTCGCCCGACAGCCCCAGGGGTTTATAGCTACCGCGAATGAAGAGGTGGCGCATGGCGATATAAAGTCGCTGAACGGCTGCGCGGGATTCCTGAGCTCGGATACGATTGGATTGGGAAAGCATAGTGCTTTTACGTACAAAGATAGGTAAAAAGGAAAACGGGATGGCCTAAAAACCTAAGGAACCAGCACCAACCGGTGAGGTTCCTTAGTACATCATCTACCCCTTCACTATATACTCGTTTATGATTCGCCAGGGACGCCAGAACACTACAACTGGGAGGCCCCCCTTGGCAACTCGTTCGCTTTTTAATTCTGGTCAACTACCGGCCCTTAATGCGGGCCGGTAGTTTCCAGGGTAATGTCTCATTGTGTAGATCTGCAGGTTAATAGCTGTAAATACTTTTAGGCAAATTTCGATTCGTACGTGTACGGTCTTCGGGCAAGTTTTAGAACAAATAGGTACCGCTCAGCGGTAACGTTTTTGGGATGTAGATAGGCTGTGTCGCGGTCAGAACGCAGTAAGCCTCTCGGTTGAACGCTAGTGTTTCACAGTGTGTGTTGGTTAAACGCGAATTGGTTTGTAGAACGCCTCTTGGTTTTTGAACGCTAATCGGTTCGACGCTGAAATCGTTTTTGGGATCAGATTGAAACTCATTGGGTTTTTTGACGCTGCTTAGCATTTTAAGAACGCTGCGTGAGTCAGAAGAACGCTGCCAGAACAGTAATCGGTTATGGAGATAGCCTTCTGAACGCTGTGTGTTGCCTGCCGATCTTTCAATGAACGTTGTATTTCCTTTTGAATACATTACAAATATAGGGTGAGATGGGGGGCTAAACAATTACAGATTAGGCCTTTTTTCAATTGCACCTTTCCGATTTGCTTTGCATTTAGATTGATTTAATATATTTTATTTTACTGTCAACCAGTGTTTTGTGATAAATGTATTAATGATAATTTTAATTTGATTAGTCTTTTTTTTCACCTTATGCTAGGATGTATGAGAAAAAAGTCAATCTTTTTTAAAAGTCTTTTGCAGTGTTTCTTGTGCAATCCAATGGAAAAGGGATAAAAGTTTCTTT
>JASBTH010000069.1 GCA_030148525.1 Saprospiraceae bacterium
TAAGCAGCTGTCGGTTGGATAAAATGGTATCCGAGAGTTCGGTATAGTTATGATAAGCCCGGGGTCCGAAGAAATCGAAATCGGTACCCATATCGAGCTCTTTTCCATCGGCATCGACAATGGTGAGGTCCACAGCGGCACCCCGGTTGTGCATGGAGCCCTTACGCGGGTCGGCCACATACCGGGGATCGGGTACTTTCTCCCAGAGTTTGTACTGGATCGGTCGAGGTCGGTAGCAATCAAAAAACTTCAACCCCAAGCCTTGTTCTGCCAGTTCGTTTTGGATATCCCGGATGGCCAGGGCGACCTCGGGGCGCAGGAAACAACGCCCGCAATCGTACATGACCGTATCCACAAAATTGTTGTCGGTAGCATACCGCAGGTCCAGTACAGCGTCGGGCAGCAATCGGCTTACCTCGGTCCATTGGCTGGTATCGTAATCGGGCGGGACAATAGTATCCACTGTTGCTTGTTGTAGTATGGTAGTATCAGCGACATTGGCTCCCGTAGTAATTTGTTTTTGGGTGGGGCCGGGGCTACAGCCCAGCCAGCCGGCTACGACGAGCCATAGGATGGTTTTAGTATTCTTCATTTTTGGTTAGTTTTGCGTCGATTTTTTGAATCATTCCGATGAAGGACTTACGCATACCTGCCTGGTTGTACGGGCTCTTTGGCCTGTTGCTGGCACCCGCCTTGCTCATCAATCTGGGATTGATGACCTTCATCGACGATGAGGGTATTCGCACACTGGTTGCCCTGGAAATGGATTATTCCGGCAACTGGATCACTCCCACCTTGCACGGTGAATACTACTACAAAAAGCCACCCCTCTTCAACTGGATCCTGTTGGTTTGGTTTGGCCTGGCCGGAGAAGTTAATGAATTTACTGTCCGCATCCCAACGGTGCTGGCTTTACTGGGGTATTGTGGCACCATCTATTATTTTTTGCGGAAGCATACCAACCGGGCGAATGCTTTTCTGCACGTGCTGGTAGTTCTGACCTGCGGGCGAATGCTGTTTTGGGATTCTATGCTGGCCCTCATCGATATTACCTTCTCCTGGGTGATGTACGGCTTATTCATGGTGACCTATCACGCCTTTGAAAAGAAAAAGTGGATGCGTTTGTTCGTGCTGACCTACGCGCTGACTGCTACCGGTTTTTTGCTCAAGGGACTACCCGCTGTTGTTTTTCAGGGATTTACCCTACTGGCTTATTTTACCTATCGGGGTGCTTTTCGACGCCTCTTCACCTGGCAGCACCTAATAGGCGGACTGGTGTTTGTGGTAACAGTGGGCGGTTACTATCTCGCCTATCATCAGTACAATGATCTGAACAACGTATTCGAAACTCTGGTCACCGAATCATCCCAACGCACGGTGGTCAATTACGGGATATGGAATACCGTACGTCATTTCTTCACCTTTCCATTGGAGATGACCTATCATTTTCTGCCCTGGTCGATCATGGTGATTTACCTATTGCACCGAAAGGTGTTGAAAATATTGCGTTCCGATCAGTTTATAGCCTTCAATGCGCTCGTTTTTATAGCTAACATTTTGATTTACTGGACGTCGCCCGAAGTGTATCCGCGCTATTTGCTGATGCTGGTGCCACTGTTGTTTACAGTCTTTTTACACTTGCATACGCACCACCGAAACGAGCATACCTGGCAGTACAAGGGTGTTTCCTTTTTTCTGGCACTACTCATGGTGATCTTAGCCCTGGTTTGGTGGGCGACACCATTTCTGGAGCGCACGGCCATGGTCGACTACCGCTGGTGGAAGGCCTGGAGCGTGGCTGGGGTCAGCACCGGTTTGGGAGTCGCCTATTGGAAATGGCCGCAGGCACGGATCGCCATTCTGGGCGTGGCTCTGCTGGCCTTTCGGATCGGATTTAATTTCTTTGTACTTCCCGACCGCAATGCTAATGACTACGGCGATCTGTGTCGCGATCAATCGATAGCAGTGGGTAAGGCTTATAAGGACCGCCCCCTTTACGTTTATTCCTTTGAGACCGAGATGCAAATGACCAACTCGGCCTACCTGACTTCGGAGCGCAAAGCCATCATTCCGGTAGTGGTCGAACCACAAGAGCCTGCTGCCTTGTATATTATTGATCCATTAAGTCTGCCCGAACTGACGTATCAAGTGGTAGATTCCATATTTTTGCGGCACGGTAGGCGAACTTATCACATCGGAGCGTTTACAGAACAGACAATGCCCCCCGACTCCCTATCAACAATTGACTGATTATGGCACAACCGAAAATATCCGTCGTGGTGACGGTGTACAACGAAGAGGAGAATATTCACCCTTTGGTCGAGCAGATCACCACGGCTATGGAGGGCATCGATTACGAGATTGTCTATGCCGATGACGGATCTACGGATCAGACGGTGCCTGTTCTCCACGGTATGGACCATCCACGCCTGCGGGTAGTAGAGCTAAAGCGTAACTACGGGCAAAGTTCGGCCCTGATGGCTGGCATTGACTATGCCAACGGGGAGTATATTGCTACCATGGACGGTGACTTACAAAATGATCCTTCCGATATTCCCCGTATGCTAAAGCTGGCGGAGAATGAAGGCTACGACATGGTAGCCGGCAACCGCGCCAACCGCCAGGACGGGATGTTCCTGCGCAAGATTCCCAGCCGTATCGCCAACTATATCATCCGGGAGGCCGGTGGTGTGAAACTGAAAGACTACGGTTGTGCCCTGCGGGTGATGAAAGCAGACCTGGCTAAAGACTTGGGTTTGTACGGCGAGCTTCACCGTTTCATTCCCCTGCTGGCTCACTTTGAAGGAGCCCGCTACACCCAGATCGATGTTAAACACCACGCCCGGAAGTTTGGCAAATCGAAATACGGCCTGAACCGCACCTTTAAAGTGGTAAGTGATCTGCTGTTGATGCTGTTCTTTAAAACGTATATGCGCCGCCCCATGCACCTGTTTGGCAATACGGGCTTGTTTCTGCTCGCCGGCGGAGCGCTTATCAACTTGTATCTATTGGTACTTAAGATTTTGGGTAACGATATCTGGGGTCGCCCCCTGTTGATCCTCGGGGTGTTGTTATTGATCGGAGGCATTCAGTTTGTTACCATCGGTATCATCGTAGAGATGCAAATGCGTACCTATTACGAGTCGCAGGCTAAGCGTCCTTACCGGGTACGGTCCGTTAAGAACGGGTCGGCCATCGAAGAGGTACCGTCCTGATCGCATGGCGCGGGTTGGCGATCTTTTGTTAGTTTTAGCGGAAACGCCATGTCATGCCTAAACGCCTATCCTTCCGTCAGGGACTTTCCTCCATTTTATTTTGGTCAATTATTTCTGCTGCCTTCATTGGTCCGGGCACGGTTACCATTGCTGCCCGTGCGGGTACCGATTTCCGGATGCAGTTGCTGTGGGCACTGGTCTTTTCCATTTTTGCGACCATTGTATTGCAGGAAGCAGCGGCGCGTATCACCATCGCATCGGGTAAGAATCTGGGCCAGATCGTAGCCCATAAGTTTTCAGAAGGCCGGGCTCGGCGGCTGCGGTGGGTCTTATTTGGGGCGGTAGCCTTTGGTTGTGCTGCTTACCAGGCCGGTAATCTGTTGGGAGCCTTGTCGGGCCTGGCCCTGATCGATGATCTGTCGCAGGTTTGGGCGACCCTGGTGTTGGGTGCCGTTTGTTTTGGTTTTTTGTGGATAGGCAATTTTCAGCAAATTGCCCGTTTGCTGGGTTTTGTAGTGGCCTTGATGGGGCTGGTATTTTTGGCGGTAGCTCTGCAATCCGATGTGCGGGCGTTTGAAATGGTGGAGGGTGTCTTCCGTCTGGCCATTCCCGAAGGAGGCGCTATCCTGGTGATTGGTCTTATCGGTACCACCATTGTACCCTATAATCTGTTTTTAGCATCGGGCATTTCGCAGGGCCAGGACGTTCGGGAAATGCGTACCGGATTAGTACTGGCCATTCTGATCGGTGGCCTCATTTCGGTGGCCATCATGGTGGTGGGTTCCCAATTGTACGGCACCTTTTCGTTTGCGGGTCTGGCGGAGGCTCTGGGTGAACGGCTGGGTCGTTTTGCCACTCTTTTTTTCAGTTTCGGACTGTTTGCGGCCGGGCTGAGTTCATCGATAACGGCCCCATTGGCGGCTGCTATCACTGCTAAGTCGCTACTGGGTGAAGGGCAGCCGCGGTGGCAGGTTCGGGGTCGATCCTTTCGTATGGTCTGGATGCTGGTACTCGGGGTGGGCCTGTTGTTTGGCATCCTGGACGTGCAGCCCATTCCGGCCATAATTTTGGCGCAAGCCATCAATGGATTACTGTTACCTATCATCACTGCCTTCCTGTACATGGCCGTTAATGATCGCACACTTCTGGGCGAGCAATACGCTAATAAACCTATTGCAAACCTACTGATGCTGCTGATCGTGGGTATCACTTGTTTTCTGGGGCTGAATAACGTCTGGAAAGCCATCGACCGTTCCCTGCAACTGGAAATGGGGCAATCCACTGCGGTCCTTTGGAGTTTAGGGGTATTGAGTGTGGTGTTGGTGGTTGCGCTGGGGACCCGGGTAAGCCACCGGCGTTGATAGGAAGTAATTAAAGCTGTATTTTACAGGAATCATGTAAAAACTGGGATCATGGAGGCAAGTACGCTAAGAGATCTGACGGTTGCAGAATACCTGGACATCGAACAGGAACACGATCAGCGCTATGAGTATCACGACGGATTTATCTATGCGCTGGCTGGCGGGTCGATAAATCAT
>JASBTH010000073.1 GCA_030148525.1 Saprospiraceae bacterium
ATGCCTGGAACTGTCCCAAATCGTTATACCGCTTCCGAAAAGGTTTGGAGTCCCAGCACGAAGTACTGCGGAGCAAAACCACTTCGTTGTCGGTATAAATACCTCACTATCCAGTTAAAGACTCTTAAAGCGCTACCGGGAAAGTATCACATTGGTGTACTTTCCCGGTAAAACCTGAAGCGTGAAAAAACCCCATATCCTTTCTTTTCTGTATGTCACCCTCTTTTTCGATAGTGGGCTTTATCGTTTCCCTCTACCAAATACAACGTGGGCTTGCGGTATCCAGCCATGCGACCAAAATACCCCCAACCCCACGCTATCCGGCTTTCGCTAAAAACCAAACATCGTATTCTGATTAGCCAGACCCTCCGTGGGAACCGCCTGGATGACGTCCCAGTGTTCTACCGCTTTGCCACCTTCAAAGCGAAGCAGGTCGTAAAAAACATTAGTCCTTCCATTCCATTGCCCTTCACTTACCGTAAGCACGAAGTTTCCTTCGCCTAGTACTTTGTGAATTTTAGTGTACTGGAACATGTTATTTTTAGAAATGGGGTATTCTACAGCTTCTACAATTCCCGCCAATCCATCTTTGATACCAGGATTGTGTTTTCACCGAGTTACAGGAAGCGAGCAACCCGGCCAGACTCATGACGATTATTGCTTTTCTCATTGATTTTTACCTTTGATGAATAACTATTACTTTTGTTTTGCAAGCAAAGTACAATGATGACTTTCAATTTGCAAGTAATAATGGTTTTTACTTGTAAATTGCAAGTAAAATTAACCTTTGGTTAACATGAATACTACTTTTCGCTGCGATTGTCCGATCACCTCCGCCCTCGATATTCTGGGTGACAAATGGATGTTGGTCATCGTCAAGCAGATGCTGCTGGAAGAGGCTTATACGTTCAAGGACTTTACCGAAAGCGACGAGGCCATCGCCACCAATATCCTGTCGACCAAGCTGAAGATGTTGGAGGAGGCTGGCATCCTTACCAAATCCAAACTCCCCACCAACCGCAAGACGAATCTGTACCTGCTTACCGAAATGGGATTATTCCTGACCCCGATCATTGTGGAACTAGCCCTCTGGAGCGATGCGCACCTGCGGGGAATGAATCCGGCTATACGCAGGGACGAGGGGCTTGTCCACATGAAAGCTGATAAGGAAGGGGTTGTTGCCGGCTTGCAGGAGCAGTATCGGAAGATGCGCGAGCAGTTGTTATCGGGAAGTGGTTAATCGCAACGCATGAATCAATCAACTATCCAAACCCGCCGGCCCAAACGGATCATCCAGGTCTACCACAATCACCTGCGGTATACTAAAGACCGCAAATCTTTTGCGGATCGCAAGGATGCCCTGGCCTGGAAAGCACAGATTCATTCCTATGCACCCTATCTGAAAGAGGGTCGGTTGGTGATCCCGCAAACGGTTAATCATCCCGACCTGGAGAAATGTGACACGATACTTTTGCACGATTTTAACGTAGATTCCGAGGCGGAAGCTATCCAAATGATGAAAGAGAAATATCCCCGGGATCTGCTAACGTACGAGCGACGCGCGGATGGGCAACAACGGCCCGTTCTGCGGCAGTTTCAATGTATGCATCTGACAGGAAGCCAGATAAAGACAGATATCTTTTGGTTAAGGGAAGGTGATGACGGTATCGAAATCCACCTGCAGTACGACCTGTTCTCCATCGGCGAACCCCGAAGGGATAATTTCAAACTAGCTAACCTGGAGGAGGATGTACCCATTGAGGTCAAGATCAACGGTAAGCTCGATCACGCTATGGCCAGCGGACGGGAACGCACCTACCACGAGCAGGATTATATCTTCCACCTTTTGGGGCAAACCAACGAATTCGAGTTGGCCCGGGATCCTTTTGGCGGAAGCCAAAAAAACATCCCCAAACCGGCAAAGGTGGTGGATTTGCTGAAACGACTTTTTTGAAGTTAGAAGTTAGAAATCAGAGGGCAGAAGGATTGGTCCAGGGTCCAGGGTTCACGGTTCACGGGGTAGTTTAAAATTTCGTAGAGACGCGATTTATCCCGTCTTAGCTTCATATTGTAAAAAAAACACAACCCATGATTCTCGCTATAGACGTCCACTATCACGCAGATTCAGCCAGCGCAGCGGGTATCTCATTTGAAAGTTGGACCGATGGTATGCCCACACACGCCTTCACGGCATCCATACATGATATTGCCGACTATGAACCAGGACAATTTTACAAACGTGAATTGCCCTGCATTCTGGCTCTTCTTGATTTGGTGGATGTCCCCATCAACCTGTTGGTGATCGATGGTTATGTATACCTTTCGGATGATAAGCAGCCTGGAATGGGGCATTACTTGTACTCGGCACTGGATGAACGAATCCCCGTAATTGGCGCAGCCAAGAATGCCTTCCGGCAAATGACAAGCTGTGGAATGGCCTACCGTGGGAAAAGCAGCAAACCACTCTACATTACCAGCGTAGGTATTGAGCTTGCGGTGGCTACGAATCTCATTCAACAAATGCATGGTCCATACCGTATTCCAACCTTATTAAAAATGGCTGACACCCTGGCCAGGGATAGCGAACATGAGCTATAAAAAGTCGTGCGCTCCAGTCCCTAGGTTCCCTTCTTCACTCCAGTCTCTTTGTTCGCTTCGATCCCGTTGGTCCCTCCGTTCTCAATAACTCTCCGTATCTTATTGCAAGGATCCTCCCCAGCAGTCCCCCTCCTCCGGAATATCTTTTGGCCCAAAACACTTGTTTATGATACCTTCCAAAGACTGCACGACCCTCCTGTTATTTCTGGTGCTTGGTACGATTGGATTTGCTCAGAATTCCCCGGTAGCCGATGAGATCCAAGAACTCACCGACCGTGCCTGGGAGTACACCCTCGACGGACGGGATAGTGCACTGGTACTGTCGGAACGGGCCCTGGATATATCCAAAAAAAATGATTTTCCCCTCGGAGAGGTACTGGCGCGTGAATCAATCGGGCTCTTTCACGAGATCGTGACCGGCGATATTGAAGCGGCCAGCGAGCAATACTTTTCGGCCATTGAATTATGTGAAAAGCACGAACTGTCGTACCTGGCTTCTATGTACCACACCCT
>JASBTH010000080.1 GCA_030148525.1 Saprospiraceae bacterium
CAGCTCCTTTGTGGTAGGTTTCCAGCGCCACATCGCAGGCGGAATTCCGCGCACCGATCACCAGCACTTTCTTACCCACGTACGGATGGGCGTCGCGATAGTAGTGGACGACCTTAGGCAGATCTTCACCGGGTACGTTGAGCAGGTTGGGTGTATCGTAGAATCCGGTAGCCACGACCACAGAGCGGGCCTGGTAGGACCTGCGACTGGTCGTAATGGTGTAGGTATCGTCCTCGTGGTGTTCCATGCCTTCGACCGGCTCGTAGGTATTGATATTCAGGTCAAAGGTCTCGGTGAGTCGGCGATAGTATTCCAGGGCTTCGGCCCGGGTGGGTTTATCGAGGTGTGATACAAAGGGAATCTGACCAATTTCCAGTTTTTTGGACGTGGAGAAAAAAGTCATATTTGCCGGGAAATTATAGAGCGAATTTACCAGCATGCCCTTTTCCAGGATGAGGTAATCCAGGCCTGCTTTGCCAGCTTCAATGCCCACGTTGAGGCCGGTAGGCCCCCCGCCAATAATGATCAGATCGTACGTTTTTGTTGCCATGGATGGATGCTATTTGTCGGTGTTATGGTTTTCTAACAAGGGAAATTCCTTTTCAGTTTGCTTTCGCAAAAAGGGAAACACAGACTTGCTGGTCAATTCTGGGTAAAAAGGGCGAAACACCTATCTTTACCGCGACCAATGTTAACCAAGTTATATGAAAAACCTAACCGAGCTGCGTAAGCTGCTGGAAGACTACCAGGAAAATAACTCTTTTACCCGCGCTCCCCGGGAGCTATACGAACCGGCTAACTATATGATGAATCTGGGGGGCAAACGCCTGCGTCCCCTGCTGGCCCTGGTGGCCTACCAAATGTTCCGGCCTTCGTATCTGCGTGAGGCATTGCCCATTGCGCATACCGTTGAAATTTTCCATAATTTCACCCTCGTCCACGACGATATTATGGACGATGCGCCGATCCGGCGGGGAAAGCCCACCGTTCATACGAAATGGAATGATAATACGGCCATTCTCTCCGGCGATGTGATGCTGATTGCAGCCTACGAAAGCCTGATGACCTTCAAAGACGAGGGCCGATTGTCGCGTCTCGTACGCGTTTTCAACCGGGTGGCCCGAGAAGTATGTGAAGGCCAGCAGATGGATATGAATTTTGAGCAAAGGGGCGATGTGTCAATCGAGGATTACCTGCACATGATTGAGCTCAAAACTGCCGTACTTTTAGGCGGAAGCCTGGAAATGGGGGCTATCGCAGCTCATGCCAAAGAAAAAGATGTGACGAACCTGTCGGAATTCGGGCGCTACATAGGTATCGCATTTCAGCTTCAGGACGATATCCTCGACACCTTTGGCGACGCTGATAAGTTTGGTAAACGAATCGGCGGAGACATCGTCCAGAACAAAAAAACCTTCTTGTTACTGAAAGCGATGAAGGAAGGGACCGGGCAACAAAGCAAACGACTCCGTGAACTCTACAGCGAAATGCCCGCCGACGAAGAAGCCAAGATCGAGGAAGTGACTCATATTTTCCGCGATATCGGTATCCATGACATAGCTGCGGCCGAGCGGGATAAGTTTCGGGATAAAGCTTTCGGACACCTGGAAGAGGTGCAGGTTGCGGAGGAAGAAAAAGGATTACTCCACGAGATGACCGATCTGGTCATCACCCGGGAGCATTGAGTGGTGAAGGGGAGAGAAGGAGAGAGGGTGAATGGGGGAATTGGAGAATGGGTTGCCGGTCATACAACAATTATTGTAGAGACGCGATTTACAGCGTCTGCCACACTTGTAGGATCAGGGGATGCGGAGATCAGGCGAATCCATCGTATTCTATATTGGAAATGATGAGGGGATATGGGGATCAGGGGAACTTCCACGCTCCACGCGAGATTGGATTTTGAACGCACGCAGCATCCAAAATCCAATCTCAAAACCTCAAAACCTCAAAACCTCAAACCTCAAACCTCAAACCTCAGACCTCAAACCTCAGACCTCCTAAGGCTGTGTCTTCGGCCATTGCTCGAACCAACTGCGCAGGTAGGCCATGGTGCGCAGATAATTGGACGGATTGGAGCCCGTGCCGTGGTATTCATCATTGAACCGCAGCATCACCGAAGGCACTTTCTGTACCTTCAGAGCCTGGTAGTACTCCTCTGTCTGAGAAATTGGTGTCCGCAAGTCATTCACCCCGGTCATCAGCATCGTCGGCGTTTTTACATTGCCTACGTACATCAGGGGCGATCGCCGCAGGTGCTCGGTGGGATCTTCCCACGGGTATTTTTCAAAGTTCCGATACCAACCCACACCGTCGGTGGTACCCACAAAGGATAGCCAATTGGTCACCGGATAATTTACCGAAGCGGCGGCAAAGCGATCCGTATGACCAATGATCCAGGAGGTTAGTACCCCACCACCGGAACCACCATAAACGTACAGGCGATCTTCGTCTACGTAACCCCGGTCAATGATCTCATCCACACCGGTCATCAGGTCATCGTAATCCTTGCCCGGATAGGCATTCTGAATGGCATTCGCAAAATCGTATCCGTACCCGGTGGAGCCACGCGGATTGGTGTAGAGGACCAGTGCGCCATCCGCCGCGTGCATCTGGAAGTTGAAGTTAAAGCTCACCCGGTACATGGAGTGGGGGCCTCCGTGTATACGCAAAATCAGCGGGTACTTTTTATCGGGATCGAAGTTGGGAGGTTTGACCAGCCAACCCTGGATCTCGGTGCCGTCGGTGGAGGTATAGCGTACTTCTTCTACCTCGCCCAATTCGATCTGATCCAGCACATCGGCATTGACGTGAGTGAGGCGCTTGATCGCTCCGTTGGGGGTATATCGCACGATGTCACCGGGTTCATGGTAGCTGGACAGGGTGCCGACCATGGTCCCGTTTTTGGCCATACTGCTGGTTCTCAGCCGGTGGTTACCTTCCGTAACTTTTTCATAGGAGCCCGTGGTAGTGGCCTTGTAGAGGTTTTCGGTGCCGTATTCGGGCACATCAAAATACACACCCGATCCATCGCTAGCCCAGCGCAGATCAGCCGGATTGCGATCCAGACCATCGGTAATCCGCCGTACATTGCTGCCATCGGCATTCATGAGGTAGACATTGCGGGCGTGGTAGAAATTCTCGGTCCATTCGGAACCGATGAAAGCAATCTGGGAGCCATCGGGGGAGACTACCGGATTGTATTCCGAGCCCTTGCGGTCGGTGAGCTGAGTGATGGCTCCATCCGAAACCCCTACGCTGTAGATTTGAGATTCCCGGTAGGCATAATCCGCATCGGGAATCCGCAGCGAACTGAACAGTAAGGCCTGGCCGTCAGGCGTCCAGCTGAAGTCGCCACCGTGATCGAAGTCTCCCGAAGTGATCTGGCGAGCCTCTCCGCCACCGGCGGGTACTACGAAGATGTGGTCGTAACCCGGTTTCAGATACCCTTGCCTGTCGCGGCGGTACACGAGTTGGTCCACTACCCGCGGACCCTCGGTCCAGTCGGCGCCGGCCGGTGCTTTGGGCAGAGAGACTTTCCAGTCGGGTTCACTATCCACAAAGCTGGTAAAAGCAATATGTTCCCCATCGGGCGACCATTCCATATTGGAAGGGCTGTTCTTCAGGCGGGTAATTTGCGTAGCCTCTCCCGGCAGATCCACGTATTTCACGAAGATCTGGGTGCCTTCGGGTTCCCCCTGTCGGGTAAAAGCAATGCGATCTCCATCGGGCGACCAGAGCGCATTGGAGCCATTCACCAAAAATCGCTGCTGGGTACCATCGGCATTCATGATCCACAGATCGGATTCCCGCTTGTCTTCTTTCAGGTTAATCCAGCCACGAGTAAAGATGATCCGCTCCCCATCGGGCGATATTTGCGGATTGGAAACGGACTCCATTTTGGCGTAATCATCCAGGCTTAGGGTACGCTTGGCCTGAGCTTGCATCAGGGTGGGGGCGAGGAGCATGAGCCCCAGCCACAGGTAGGTCAATCGGTTCATAGTGAGTGTTTTTGTTTTCATTTAAGATAGGGAATTCTATTGCAAACTTATTCGGAAAGGGGCCAAGATTCACGGTCCATGGTTCAAGGTCCAAGGCACATGGTTCATGCGGGCTGACCGGGAACTCAAAACATTTATGGAATCCCCTATGAATTAAGTCCTTTAATCATGTACGTTTATTTGTACTAGTGCCGTTAGGCACGACCTTTATGTAGCACCGGCGTCAGCCGGTGCGGAGTGAGCAGTAAGATGCCCAAGAGTGCCGTTAGGTACGTTCTAAAAGTCGTTCCCACACAGGGAATTTGCCTATGGAGAATCACCTTCATTCATGGAGTGAGTCTGATGACCATGCGGGCTGACCGGGAACTCAAAACTTTTATTGAAGCCCCTAACCCGGTCGCACAAACTCCGCACGCTTCCGCTCCACCGTTTCGCGGCAAATACACCCCTGTAAGTGGTCGTTCACGAGCCCCATCGCCTGCATGAAGGCGTAGGCCGTAGTCGGCCCAACGAAACTCCATCCCCGCTTTTTGAGGTCCTTACTCAATGCTTTCGAGGTCGGCGTTTGGGTGACCTGACTCAGGGTGTTGTAGCTAAAATCAGAAGGCCGTTCCGACACCTCCGGCTCGAACGACCAGAAGTAGCTGGCCAGGGAACCCTTCTCCTCCGCCAGTTCAATGGCACGACGGGCGTTGTTGATGGTGCTCTCGATCTTCTTTCGGTGACGGATGATGCCGGCATCCTGCAGGAGTACCTCTACCTCCGCTTCGCCGTACCGTGCTATTTGCTGGAAATCAAATCCGGCAAAGGCTTTCCGGAAGTTTTCCCGCTTTCGCAAAATGGTTAGCCAGCTGAGACCGGCCTGAAAACCTTCCAGGCAGATCTTTTCAAACAACCGAATATCATCGGTAACGGGGTGTCCCCATTCTTCATCGTGGTACAAAAGGTAGTCGGGGTGGCCGCCATGCCACCAGCAACGCGCCTGGCCGTCGGGGTCGGTGCGTAGTCCGTTTTTCGTCTCCATACGGTGGTTTTAAATCCAGCCAGCAAGGCCAAAGGTGATATACTCCAGAAAGAATAAGATCCAGATAAACTGGTAATAGCGGGCAATGCTTTCTTTTTGCGAAAGCTGAATCCGTGTCGCCATCCAAATTAGTACCAGGCTAAAAACCAGATGGACAATGCTGAAGAACCAGGTGTTGGCCCGCAAGTCGGCGATCCAGGGGTATACGATCAGGCTTGCAAAGGCCAGCAGTAAGATGCCGTTGCCAATCCATAAGACCCGCCGGCTACCCAGTTGAATACTCAGGGTTCGGATATTGTGGCGGGCATCGCCTTCGATGTCCGGCAGGTCCTTGAACCAGGCAATGATAATGCTGTATATGAAAATGGTGGCCGTCAATAACCACACCAGCGGGGGCAGTGTCTCCAATCCGTTGACCCGGTCGTGAAAGTGCAAAAACAAGAGGATGTTTACGATCAGTCCCCGCACGGCAATGATGCAGAAGGCCGCCCAAAAATAAAAGCGCTTCAGACGAATGGGCGGTAGTGAATACATAGTCCCCAATAACAAACTAAGCATCACGGTCAGCAACAGGTATTTCCCCAGCCAAACAGCAATAACCAGGGACACGAGCACACTCAGCCCGATCCACCAGTAGGCCGTGCGCAGGGTGATGGCACCCGAGGCCAGGGGCAGATAGGGCTTATTGATCTTGTCAATGGCCACATCCGTGATCTGGTTCAGCCCTACGATGTAGATGTTTGCGCCCAGGCAGCTCAGCAGTGTCCACCCCAATAGCGGCAGGTTGGCCAATACCGACTGATCGGAAAAGGCTACCGCTATGGAAAATAATACGGTAATGCTGATCGTGGTGCCGATCACCGTATGCAGGCGGGAAAAGCGAATAAAGGATGAAATCATGGTTTGGTGGCTTGCAGGAGTCCAAAACGAATGAGGCCCGAGCGATAGCCCTGTTGCATATAGCGCATGGCCCAAGCACCGCGGACGGTCGACAGGCCGGTCTTCGCCAACCCGCGTAAGCCACGAACCGACAAGGCCGACCGGATAACCGCACCCCAGAAAGGGGCCACGTATGCACTCCAGTCAGCCGTTTGAATATCCCGGAAGCCCGTCTCCCGGGATAATTCCTCGTAGCGGGCCAGACTGATCCAGGGCGGTAAATGATACAGACGGCATAATTTTTTCAGGATTTGCTCCTCTTTTCGGGTCAGGGGCTTTTGGGAGGTATCCCGGGTACACCAGGTTATCATCAAAACGCGTCCGCCCGGACGCAACCGATCGTAAAACAGGCTAAGCATATCCTCCTTGGGCGCAATGTGTTCGGCATTTTCCATGGACCAGATCAGATCGTAGGGGCCGAAGGAATTGTCGATCGACAAGAGGTCTTGTTCCGAAAAGGTGACCCGGTCACTCAGATCGGCCTGATCGGTAAGGGCACGGGCGCGCTGGATCTGGACCGAACTGATGTTGACCCCTTTCACCTGTGCTCCGTACTTGCGGGCCAGGTAGCGGGCACTGCCACCAACACCACAGCCAGCGTCCAGCACATCTTCAGGCTCTTCTATATTAGCCCATGATAAGGCTTCTTCGATCAAGCGGATCTGGGCTTGCTGGTGATTGCGGGCAGGGCTATCGGGCGGGTAGTACCCATGGTGCATATGCTCCCCCCAAATGTCGAGCCACAGATCGGTAGACTGATCGTAAAACTGGCTGATGCGCTTATGCAGATCGGTACTCATAGGATTGCCCGGATAATGACGATCAAAATGATACCGATGAGCAGTAGTGCGGCAATCTGATAGCGGTTCAATCGTTCCAGTGATGCTCCTTCCCGTCCCCGGATAGCGGCCTTGAGATAGCCAAAGAGGGCGGCGGGAATAAAGGCAAAGCCGGCAAGGGACCCCAAAAATACCCGGCCGATCAGTTGCAGGCGGCGACCTGGTGTCATAGAGTCCACCTCTGGTTCAGTCTCAACCGGACGGGGAAGGGTAGGGGGCACGTAATCCTCTGGCTTGGTACCTACGATAGCCAGTCCGTATTCGGAATTACCGCCGAACCAATGCGGGCGAATATAGCGCACCTGGACATCCGTGAAGCCTGCCTCTTCGTACCAACGGCGGTATTCGGCTTCCTCCGGAAAGAGCATCCATGTATTGGCCAGCCGCCGTCCCAGCGGATGCTTAGGTTCCAGGGGGCCGATCATCAGGGCCTGACCTCCCGGTTTGATCACGCGAATGGACTCGAGAATACCCTGATCAGGATTGGGCCAATACTCAATACTGCCGGCCGACACGTACCGGTCAAACTGATTATCTGCGAATGGCAGATTTTCGGCATCGCCCAGCAGGAACGTACAGCCCTGGAGCTCGGGTTTGCGTTTGGCGTGCGACATTTGGTGAGGGCTTTGGTCCATACAGGTGACCCTTATTGGAGGAACTCGTTTGACAATACCCTCGGTAGTAAATCCCGTGCCGGACCCTACGTCCACCACCTGCAGGTCGTCGGGCGACCAATCGACCAGATCGAGGGAGGCTTCCCGCATGGGGACCGTCCAGAATAGCGGGTTGACCAGTTTGTCGTAGAAAATGGACAGAAACCGGTAAAACCAGTAAGCTTCCTGTTTGTGTTGTACCAGGCGCATAGATGTTGGGTTAGCGATGATAAGGTGATTGGTTGCCGTTGGTGGCGGATGTTATTTCGGTATGATCAATGGTGGAGACCGGGCAAATATCTTCGCAGAGCATGCAGGCGATATCACAGGGCCGATCCACGGCGATAGTGTCAAAGGGGCTGATAAAGGGCTCCGGTTGTGGACAAATGGCCACGCAGGCACCGCAGTTTATGCAGGCATTCCAGCCAATATCGAATAGTACCGGTGTGCGGTCAGACATGCTTAGATCTTTTTGTATTCGGATTCGGGGCTGAAATAACTGGACATGGTCCCGAACAGGGCGAGGTCGCGTGCAGGGACGTCTTTCTCCCGGAAAATATCCGTTTTGACATCGTAGAGTTTCCACATTTTTCGACCTAATTCCTCATACCAGGCGTCCTGACAGGCCGCTAACTGATCGGCTCGTGTCGGCTGATCAGTCGATAAATGCTCGGTCAGGAACCGGGCAGCAATGGCCCCGCCACTCAGGGCCGTGTGGATACCGCCTCCGGTGATGGGATTTACGTGGCGTGCAGCATCGCCTACCAAAATCATATGATCGGCGTACTGAACCCGCAGCGGGGCTGCCAGTGGTACCCCGCCACCCTGTATCTCCAGGATGCGGGAATTTTGAAATCGTTCTTTAAAAAAGGACTCCTCCATAAAGTGCTGGAGATGCCATTGTGCATCCCGATCGGTAAAGGTGGGAATTACACCAAGGCCGATCTCCGCATACCCGTGTCCTTTCGGAAATACCCAGGCGTAGCCGCCCGGTGCCCATTCGTGACCGGTAATAATTTCGAGCAGACCCTCGGTTTCAACCTGGTCAACTACGTACTGCAGGCAACTGGCTAATTCATTAATGCGGATGTGGGTGCGGAGTCCGGCCCATTTGCCCACCTGGGACATGAGGCCATCGGCCCCAACCACGACCCGGCAACGTACGGAGGTTTCCCGCCGGAAATGACGAAGTCTTACGCGACATTGCCCGTCGTCCAGCGATTCGTAGCCCAATCCCTCGGTCTTGAGCTTTACGGTGGCGCCGGCTCGTTCGGCCAGCGTCATTAAATAGCGGTCAAAACGACGCCGGTCCACCACGTAGCCCAGTGGCTTTTTACCTTCTCCGGGGCCATACTCGTCAGATTTGAGCATGCGGTAGTCAATACGGGTCATACCGCCCGCCTGATCATAGATGCCGAAACCATAGATGGGTTCCTGAATAAATTCGTCGGTGATGGGAATGTTTACCTCTTCCAGAGCGTGGCGGCTTACGGCACCGGAACATTGGACGGGAGCACCCAGTTCCTGGCGTTTGTCGATCAACAGAACCGAGAGATGGCGTTCAGCCAAAATGCGGGCAGTAGTTGCTCCGGCCGGACCCGAGCCAATTACTACTACATCGTAAAAGGTGTCGTGCATCAATAGTGTGCTTTGTGGTCA
>JASBTH010000085.1 GCA_030148525.1 Saprospiraceae bacterium
GAATCCAGTGCGGTAGGCTGCCCATTGGTCAGTAAAGTTCCGGCCTGATAACTGTTCTCTGTGTAAGCACCGGTAAGGAAAATGCTGTCATTATAGACTTCTTTCAGTAGTTTATTACCCGCTGCGTCATAGCGCCAAACGATCCGATTAGCGGTACCCGTCTGTACAATCGTATCTGGTAGATTCAAATGGTTGTACGATATGATCAGATTTTTATACGGGTCTGTTGTCAAGTTGCCGTTACTATCGTACTCGTACTGGTCAAGGAACGGAGTAGCTCCATTCTCGTCAAAACCTTCCTCGTTACCTCGATCCAACACGGAGGATAGTTTATTGGTTCTGCTTTCGTATGAATAGACCAGGGAGTCGATTTGTTGGCCCTGATCGCCGGTTCGATTGACCTCGATGAAATTTCCCCTTTCGTTGTAGGAATAATTGCTTCGAAACGAAGAACTCGACTGATAAGTAGTGCCTAATACTGACTTTTGATGTAAATCAGCATTAGTTAGTCGATCATTGAAATCGTATTGATAGGAGTATAGGTACTGTTTATCATTAGCACCGGAAACCCATGCACCGGCAGCAATATTTCCATTTTTTTGTTGCGTAAAACCAGAACCCAAGCCTGTTGGATTTTGATCGTAAAACAGTTCCATTTGAAACCAGTCGGTTTCTCCTTCTGGATTGGCATTGATTCCTGATAAAAAGCCATTTTCCAGATAGGTGTAGTCCAAGCTTTGTAAGGCCTGGATGCCATGTAAGCCTAATTTTTTCTCCGTTAGTTCATCTTTGATCGAATAGGAATGTCGAGATAGGTGCTCTTGTTGGCCATTGATGGTAATGAATTGATCCAAGACCCGACCGGAATGGTCATAGGATGTTTCATTTACCAAGTTAAGCAGATTGCTATCTAGCTGAATGTGATCTCTTTGTATTTCCAGAACGTTATCCGCAAAATCGTACGAAAAGGAAGCTTCATCTGCTTGAAAATTTGAGAGCTGCCCGATATGATTACTCTCCGTTTTATTTAACCGACCGTATCCATCATAAAAGGTACGCTGATCTAAAAAGTCGGTAGTCCCTAATACTCTACTGCGCTCCCGACTTACCTTTCCCAAAAAAATTGGGTCTGACACACCAATCCCATCTCCATCATACCAGGTCCGGGAAAGGCTATCACTGTAGGTGTAATTAGTAGCACCAAGTATTTGACCTGAGACATCGATAAATCCGGTACTCGTTTCCCGACCGTACTCATCGTATTGGAGGTGCAGCCAATTTCCCTGCTGCCGCATATTGGCATCCCGCATTCCCGTATTTAAGTCCCGCTCGTCATAGACATAATCGATCCACTCCTGATCGGGTACTTTTTTAGCAGTCACATTATCTCTTCCGTCGTATCGGTATGTAAAAATGAGGTTGTCAAAATCATTATCCGTGGTTGTTCCGGGCGGATAGATGGTATCAATACGATCCTTTACATCGTAGGTGTAGTCCGTATGCAGAAGCTCCCCTGATAGAGTGCCTTCCTTTTGTGTACGTAACAATCGCCCGCGTTTATCGTGAAAGCGGATCACGGAATGGCCATTGGCATCCCTCAGGGTGTCAGTGCGCACCGTATAGGCCGGGTATGCCACCCCGCCGATCGTATCTGTTATCGACAGGTGGCCGTAGCCGTACTGCATCGGATACCACTCAGGAGCCGTTGTACTGCTTTTGCGGTTGAGGGGGGAAGGCTCATAAGCAGTCAGGGAAAAAGGCGTACCCGAGGGAATAGCTACCCGCTCTCCGGTGGTCGCAGTGGATTCAAATGGCTCGTACTCCCGGACAGGACGACCGTATTCGTCATATTTGATAGCAAGTACGACATCTTTGCGATCGGGGGAATATTTCTGCTTTACCGTCTGTACTGCCCGGCCCAGTCCGTCCAGGTACTGAAAGGTGGTATCTCCTCCGTAACTACTTCCCGATACCGGTGTCAGCGTTAGGGTCGTGCGTAGGTAATTGTTGGTATCCAGTGGCTCCCGAAAATGATACGCGTAAGTCTGGATCAAATTGCTATCACGGGCACTGGAGAAAATTAGGCGACATAGATCGTCATACGAAAAGTAGGTGACCTGTCCGTCGATCGCAGTACTGCTGCGCAATAGCCTGGTGTCAGGATGGTAGTCGTATTGCCATTGAAAATCCTGGTACGTTCGACCCTGGATCTGTTTATTGATCGGATTCCAGGTGTAGAATTCCGGATAATCCCAACCGCGCAACTGGACTTCGGACGGTTTGCCGGTGGCTGTATCTCTGGCTTTGACGGTTGCCTGGGTGTGCCAGGTAGGAATAGTACCAATGCCTAGACTGTCCCACGTTTTTTCTAATGACTCATAGGTATACGGATAAGGCGGAGTTCCAGCGTATGTTGAACTGGTATCGCCCGAATTATTAAAGAAGCGGTAATTGGCCCTGGAGCCCCGGATCAGCGTATCGTTGGCAGTTTCTGTAGTCGCTAATACCTGATGGATCATATTGCGGGAGATCATGGTATCTACTACGGCCTCCATGGTGGTACCGGGATCCGGGATGGTATCTAAAGGATAGGTAAAATGCTTACGGTAATTTATGCCATCGCTGTTTTGCATAAACTCCACTACCGGTCGATTGTGCAGCGAATTATAGGAAAATACGGTATTCGTCTCCACCCCGTCCATCATCCGCTTTTGATTGGTGACCAGGTAGCGTCCTGAACGATTCTGGTAGAAAGTCCAATCCGCCTTTCTGTCTGATCCTCCCATACCGTCAGGGTACAAAATGATTTGTGTCTTTATGAGCCGATAGCCCGGAGTAGACGGATAATTTTGATAGGCTAAACCTGCATTCAGGCTTACATTTCTTGCTATCTCTATCCCATTTTGGCTAAAAGTGCGAACAGAGTCTTGCTTGCCATTTTTCACCATAGCCGGCACGGGAGCTGGGGGAAAATCAGGTGAAGGATTGCTTTCCAGCTTGAACGTATATTCAGTATATCCATTGTTGCTGGTTTGTTCGGTCACTTTTTCGTAACCAATTATTAACCCGTTGAAATTCCCCAAAGGAACTAAAGAGGAGGCGTTAAAATGAACAAACCATTCGGATGTACCCGTAGAATTGACTGAATAGAGTGGTTCTTGATAAAGCACTCCGCTCGATTTGCCGTCTTTTTGGTATTGATACGACCGTATGATGTTCAGGGAGTCATTCAAGCTACCCGAAGGAGAAGTGGTAATGCGGCGCACCCGTAATCCACCTACTGTTCGCGTATACGCTACTTCTTCGGGGTATTCGGAGTACAGGTGAAACACTCCTTTTGCATTGACCGTGTTTAACACGAACGTATAGGTCACGCCAACCTGAATGGAATCAAAGATCTCCAGTACATCCAAGGTCGTGTCAATGGAATGATTCGCCAAAGGAGTGGGAAATGAAAAGGAATTATAGCCGAAAGATCCTAAGGTGTCGCCGGTGCTTTGTTCCAGGAGAATAGCCGTAACACTGTGATCCAGAGCCGGGTCATCAATGCATGTCTCCTCCGATGGAAAAGAATCCTGATACAGTAACAATTCCAGTGTAAAGCGTGCATTGTCAATTTCTTCATCCAATTGAAAAACAAACGTTTCACTTTCTTC
>JASBTH010000090.1 GCA_030148525.1 Saprospiraceae bacterium
GAAGATTTCTCTACCCTCTTTGTGCAGGTCCAGCTCCGCTTCGGTTTTAGCTGGGGATATTGGTAGGCAGTTGGCAGTGTGCAGTGTGCAGTTGGCAGTGTGCAGTTGGCAGTTGGCAGTTCGCAGTTATTTTAACTACAAACTGTTGACTACAAACTGCTAACTGCACACTCGGAACCGTGGACCACTAAAGTGGTAGGCGGTAGAATTGTTCCCCCCGGCACCACAGCTAAAGCTGTGGCCTGATTTTTACCTATAACCTGTCGTAAGCCGTAAGCCGTGGACCGTGGACAAATCCTACTCCTTCCCCATAAACACCTCCGTGCACGCCGGATACTGATCATCGCCGCAATCTCCTCCCTGATCGATGATACGCGATGCCTGGTGAAATTGATCCGTCACGATCATCTTATAGCACACTTCGGAAAGTTCATCCACGTACTCGAATAAGGGGCGATCATTCCATTCGTGGCGTCCGCCACAGCTGGCTACCAGATGATAGCTACCTCCCACTTCATCCAGTCGTTTCGCAATTGCGTTGGCTCCGAATAATGGAAGATATCCTACAGCATTCTCATCACAGTAATGGTGAGGAGCAGCATCGAAGGGTACCAGATTGTCGCAGGTACCGTGATAAAGAACCGTCGGGATAGCTGATTCTTTGGTAATATCAGTTACATCGACCATAGCTCCGGCCAAACTCACGACGCCCCCGTAGGCAAATCCGTCAGGAAGGCGGGGAGACCTGGGAAGCAGATCCTCATCAGTCCAGTAAGCTGCGTGTAAAACAGCTTCGGCACCGGCACTGCTCCCAACCAGAATAATTTGGTCGGGGTGGATACCGAGCATGTCTTTTCGCTCCAGCAAAAAATTGGTGGCGGACCGTATATCCTCCACTGCCATTTGAAAGGTTCGAATCTTGTTTTCGGTCGGTTGGTCACAACTAAAGCTCTTGCCTTTCATGGTGAGCCGGTACGACATGGATACTACAGCGTATCCCCGTTCGGCCATTCGTTGGCAGTAGCCCGTATAACGCGGTTCATCACGGGAACCGCCGGCAAAACCACCTCCGTGTACGTACAGGATGAGTGGGCGATTTCTCACCGCATCATCACTGGGTTCGTAAAAATCTAATTCCAGCGTCTCGCCTTCCTTTTTGGCGTAAGCCATAGTGGTACGCTGAACTTGCTGAAACACGGGCTTCGCATACCGGCCGGCCGGCCAGTACCGATGGTTACTAAAGAGCCAGGGCAATAATTGAGGCTCCGCAAAAGCCGAGTCCCAGCTGTTGTGGTTGGCCTTTGGGTACTCCGTATAGCGGACCGAAGCTCCCGCCTCCTGCAATGCCTCTACCATCTTCCGGGAATTGACCGGGGGAACAACATCGTCGAGGCCTCCATGAAAAACCCAAAGATCGGTATCGGTCATAAGCGGGGCGGCCAGGACATTCCCGCCACCACAAATAGGAAATGCCGCTGCAAAGTAGTCAGGTTTACGCGCCAACAATTCGAAGGTCCCAAACCCGCCCATCGACAATCCCCCCAAATACCGGCGGTGAGGGTTAACGCGATAGTCTTTCTCTAGTTCGGCCAACAAACCGATCACATTTTTTAGTGGTCCGGGAGCTCTACGCAGCAATGGATACTGCCAGTGCGCATCTTCGCCGGGGTCGATTCTGGCCCAGTAGTCCTCCGCAGGACACTGGGGGAACACGACAATAGCCGGAAATTGCCGACGGTTGTCCTCATCGGTAAACAATTTGGCACCGTGTACTAATTGCAGGTCATTATCCGCACCGCGTTCTCCGGCTCCGTGCAGAAATAAAACCAGGGGATACGCCCGCCCGGGCTCGTAATTCTCAGGTAGCAACAGACGGTACGGAAGGGTACTTCCGTCCTCGGCCCGGTAGACTTTTGCCTCAAATGCCTCGGTCGGACCCTGGCAATAAAGTGGCCTGATCAATAAAACACAGCAAAGAAAGAACAGCGAACGCAGCATAGGTTTTGTTTTTACCTTCCCGGATAATTTTGCGGAAAGAGATACAACCAGATGGAATAAGGCTTTTCGCGAAAGCATTTACATCAAGGCGCGGAAATTATCAGAGAACCAGTTTTTGAAGGTGCAGTAAAGTACTTTTTTTATACCTTTTGCCCAACCCACTACCTAATTGGAGTCATGGTTCGCCTTTTCTTATTGTTCGGATTCATTGGATGTATGATACCGGCTCTGGCACAATCGCTGCCCGGGCCCTTGCTACGTCATTTTACGGCAACGGATTACCGGGCGGAGAACCAAAACTGGAGCCTTACTATTGATTCCACCGGGTACGTGTACGTCGGTAATAACGGCGCCTTATTGGAATACGACGGTTTGAGCTGGCATCAATATCATTTACCGAACCGACAAATCGTTCGGTCGGTTGCTGCTCACGACGACCGGGTTTACGCCGGGGGATACGGAGAATTCGGTTACTTCCAGCGGATCAGGGGCGGTCGGTTGACCTATCACTCCGTTAGCCAGGGGCAATTATCCCCCGAAGACCAACGGGAGGAAATATGGCACATCCTGCCAACCGATCAGGGAGTCTTCTTTCAATCCTTTTCGCGCCTGTTCCTGTGGGATGGCTCAAATTTGCAAAAACTGGATATTCCGGGAAATATCATGTACCTGCAGCAGGTTGGCGACCAATTACTCCTGCCCGTCATTGGTTTGGGGATCTATCGGTGGAGCGATGATCAGTCCTTTACGCGTATCCCCGGAAGCGAACGGTTTTCCGAAGAGATCATCAGCTGCCTGTTGCCCGCCCGGGATGGTTTTCTGGTAGGGACACAAAACGCTGGTGTTTTCAAATACACCCAGGGCCGGTTCAGGGTTTGGGACACTCCCGTTAATACCGATTTACAGCAATTCCAACTCAATAAGGGAGTTCGGCTCAAAGATGGTCGTTACGTGTGGGGTACGATCCTGGCCGGTGTCTACCTGACCGATGAAGACGGGACCACCTACCATAATCTGCGCCAGGAGAATGGACTGCAAAACAATACGGTTTTGTCGGTCGCCGAAGACAAGCAGGGAAATATCTGGCTGGGGCTTGACCGGGGTATAGACTTGCTGGGATTGAGCCACCCGCTTCAATTTTATGTGGATCAGGGCGGTAAGATCGGTTCGGTCTACGATGCGTGCGTGTTTAAAGAGCGCCTCTACCTCGCTACCAATCGCGGCGTTTTTTACCGGTCCTGGCCACTGCGGGAAGGGGACCCTTTTCAGCTAATCGACGCCACTCGTGGCCAAAGCTGGACCTTTTACATCGGTAATGACCAACTACTTTGTGGCCATAATAATGGCACCTACCAGATTCGCGGGAACCAGGCAGCCCTTATATCCTCTATCACCGGTGGTTGGTACTTCCGGCCACTGGAGCAAAAGCCCGGGATCCTCTTGCAGGGATGCTACACCGGTATAGTCCGCTTCGATTGGTCCCGCAAAAACCAAGAATGGGAATTAACCAGCCGTATTCGAGGCATCACCCACAGGGTTCGCCGAATCGTGCCCGACCCTGTTTCCGGTGATTACTGGGTCCAAAGCCAACACGAAGGCATCTTTCGGATTCGCCTCGACCTGGACTCCAATCAGGTGCAACAGGCTATCCCCTACGGAATGGATAAAGGCATTGACTACGATGTTCAGTCTTATCTTATTCAGGAGAATGACCACATCCTCTTACAAAGCAAAGGCATCACCTATATCTATAACAGGACGAAGGATAATTTTGAACCCCGGGATGATCCCGTGCATGCTAACCGGTCCTTTCGGAAAAAATTGACTCTTTCTGATAAAACGAACCTCTTGGTATTTACCGACTACGTTCGGTTTAACCAGAGTACGGGCCCCGTCTATACCTTTCCCATACGACTGGTACCCCAGTTCGAAGGCGTTCGCATGTTACCCGACTCATCCTGGTTGTTTTGTCTGGACAATGGCTTTGCGTTGCTGCCAAAACAGCAATCCATACAACCGGTTCCTTCCAGGGCACCCAGAGTCAAAGAGATACATTTTACAGATAAAAAAGGGGGAACAACTCCGGTTGAGCTGGCAGAGACCTTGCGGATTCCACCCGGCTATAAAAATGTCCTGGTCGATTTTGGCCTGCCACAGTACACCCAACCCGTTCAGTTACGATACCAATTACACCCGCTGCAATCCGATTGGTCTTCCTGGCAGTCAATAGCTCAAAAGAGTTTCACCAATTTATCCCCCGGCAATTACGAATTGCGTATTCAATCCAATGTAAACCCCTCCATTACCCGCCTCTCCTTTACCCTGGAACCGCATTGGTACCAGACCTCCTGGATGCTGGTACCCTACCTGCTTTTGATTACCGGTATCCTCTTTGCCTTGTACCGTTGGCACGAAACCAGACTTGAAGTCGAGCAAAGACGGTTGGTGCTGGAAAAGGAACGCCAACTGCAACGAGAACGGATGGAAAACCGAAACCGGGAACTCCAGCAAGACATCATCAACAAGAGCAAAGAACTGGCCAACTCTACGTTTAGCCTGATCCGTAAAAATGAGCTGCTCATTGATATACGCGAGCAATTGGAGAAATGGAAGGGGAATGGAGAGCCCTCGGAACAGGAAAAACACTACCGGAAAATAATGCGCCTCATCAACCGGCAATTGAGTCACGAAGATGACTGGGAGGTGTTTGAGCAAAACTTCAATAAGGTGCACGAGGCTTTTTTTCAAAAATTGATTGCCCGTTTCCCGAACCTGACACCGGGGGATCTGAAATTGGCGGCCTGCCTCAAGATGAATCTAACCTCTAAAGAAATTGCCCCTCTCCTGAATATCAGTCTGCGGGGTGTAGAAAACAAACGGTATCGCTTACGCAAAAAACTGGACCTCCCAAACGACGAAAACCTCACCGAATTCATGCTCAACCTCTAAGATGCGGGCCTCATCATCGCGCCAGCTAACAAATACGTCTATTTATGCACTTTGGCGTAGTATTGGTGAGGTATCTTTCTCGTAATTGAGCCAGTAATTCCATACTATTGTTTTATACCAAAGCTTTTGAGAGAATGAGCATTACGCCAATTTATCTCTAACCAAAAGTTATTTGGCATTTTGCAGGTGACTTTTTAAAGTGGCGTAGTAAAGAGAGGTATAACTACACTGTATGAGACAAGCAAAAACCATTTGTCTGGCCGCCTGGCCAGTACGCCAATTTCTATTCCTGGCTCTACTATGGGTCTGCCTGCCCAAAAATGTGGATGGGCAGTCTGCTCCAACCAATGTCCGGCTGACCGGTTACGATGCGCACCTGGAACTTCGGTGGAACACTTCGGATGCTTCTTTTATCCGAATTCTCCGCTCGGCTGACGGAGGCCAATCCTTTCAACAAATTGCCCGGCTGCCGGCAACCGACTCTCTCTACCTCGATTGGGTAGGCCCCGAAAATGATACCACCTATCAGTATCAGATCATTGCTTTGGATATTGCCGACAACGAATCCGAGCCTGCGCCCGTACAAACCGGTAGTCGCCAGGATATGACCGATGCGGAATTTCTGGACATGGTCCAGGAGTATACCTTTCGCTATTTCTGGGACTTTGCACACCCTAACTCCGGCTTAACCCGCGAACGCAATACCTCGACCGACGTGGTTACGATGGGTGGTTCCGGTTTTGGGCTTATGGCCGTACTGGTAGGCATTGAGCGAGGATACATTACCCGGGAGGAAGGCCTGGATCGCCTGTTGAAAACGGTTATCTTCCTGGAACGGGCTAACCGCTACTACGGAGTCTTTCCACACTGGATGAACGGAAATACCGGACGCACCATTCCCTTCAGCCAATTTGATGATGGCGGGGATCTGGTGGAAACGGCCTTTTTGCTGGAAGGGCTGCTGACCGTGCGGGCCTACTTCGATGGAGATTCTCCAAATGAGGTAGTCCTGCGCCAAATAATTACGGGGATCTGGGAAGCCGTTAACTGGAATTGGTACCGCCAAGACGACGAGTCGGTACTCACCTGGCATTGGTCGCCCAACCACGGCTTCCGGATCGATCTGCCCATCCGGGGTTGGAATGAAAGCATGATCATCTACGTGCTCGGTGCGTCATCCCCCACAAATCCTATTCCTGCCCGGTCGTACCACGATGGCTGGGCCGGAGGCAACTACAAAAATGGCTTTTCCTACTTTGGCTACAACCTGCCCCTGGGCGGTAACCGGGGTGGTCCACTCTTTTTTGTACACTATTCGTACCTCGGGCTCGATCCCCGGGGCCTGACCGACGACTACGCCAATTACTTCGAGCAAGGACGCAATCAGACCCTCATCAACCGGGCATGGTGTATCTCCAACCCGGGGAACTACGAAGGTTACGGCGAAAATTGCTGGGGGCTTACCGCCAGCGATAACCCCTTTGGGTATCTGGCCCATGCACCCACGCAGTCCAGAGACAATGGTACCATCACCCCTACGGCCGCCCTCTCGAGTATGCCTTACACACCGGAGGAATCCCTGGCTGCACTAAAACACATGTATCGTACCTACGGCGAAGAACTCTGGGGTCCGATGGGTTTTCACGACGCCTTCAATCCCACTCAAAACTGGACCGCTGATTCCTACCTGGCCATCGATCAGGGCCCCATAATCTGCATGATCGAAAACTACCGTACCGGACTACTCTGGGACCTGTTTATGAGCGACGAAGACATACAAAACGGACTGGAGCGCCTGGGCATTGAACGGGACTCCACAACCACCAACCTGCCGGTAGTGGACGCTCAACAGATCGACTTGCGTGTTTCGCCTAATCCACTGAGCGATCAGAGTCAATTGACATTCGCCATGGAAAAAACATCACCGGTCACGGTCACCCTGCTCAATACACAGGGTCAACCGGTACAAACCATACTAAACGAAGTGTCCCGCCCGGCGGGCACCCAAAAAATAAACCTAAAAAAACCGGGGAACTGGCCTGCCGGAATGCATTGGCTGTTGGTTCAAACCGACCATTTCCAGGCAGTCATCCCCATTCAGATTTTTAAGTAATTATTTCATTAACCATTATCTGTTTCGCCATGAAAAAACGTTTACTACTATTACCGCTTCTAGCCTGCATGGTGCTTACCGGAGCTTTCGCTCAGGTAGTCCTGGAGGACTTTGAAAATGGCGCCGCCCTACCCTGGAATGCCGACTTTGGAGACAGCACACTAACCGTAGTGGAAAATCCCGAGGGTCAAGACACCCTCATGATCAACCCCAGCGACAGTGTCGGATCGTACACCAAAGTGTCGGGCACCGGATTTAGCTTGCTGATCGCCGTCCTGGACGAGCCACTCGACCTGTCGACCAACAATCGCTTCACCATTCAGGTGAATTCACCGGTCAAAACGGGATTACTCCTCAAATTAGAGGGTGGTGGCAATGCCATCGAACGACGCCAAAACATCGCCATTACCGACACCTGGATCGAGTATAGCTTTGACTTCAGTGAGGCATCAGATGTGACCACATTGGACCGCATCATCCTCTTCTTTGATCCGGGAAATGCCGAATCCAGCGACACCTACTTATTCGACAATCTCGTTGCACGTCCGGCTAATGCCTGTTCAGGAATTGATCCAGTTCCCGGCATTGTGGATGATTTCGAATGCCAACGCAATGTAACCCTTTCCACTCCCGGCTTTCTTAACCTATCGGTCATTGAAAATCCGGACAAATCAGGTATCAACACCAGTGATAGTGTCGGCCGTTGGGACGATACAAATGGTGGTGCTGGTGGTGCTTTTAACGCTTTGGTATACGAATTCGCGGGTGATATCCCCCTCGACGTACGTCCAGTACTGAATATCAAGGTATGGGCGCCCAAGACCGGCCGAATGGTTGCCAAACTGGAGCGTGGTAATTCTCAACCTATCGAATTGGATGTACAGGTAGAAGAAGCTAATACCTGGGTGGAATATTCCTTCAACTTCAGCAGTCAGGCTGGCGCCAGTCACAAGGCACTGGTTTTCTTTTTTGATGCATTTGAAGAGCCTGATCCAGATGATATTTATTTCCTTGACGATATCAGCTTTACGGAAGCACCAACGGGTGATGTACTCGAAGACTTCGAAGGAGGGGCTCAGCTCGGCTGGGAACCATCCGGAGCGAACACGGATGTTTTTGGTACTTACAATGGTGCAATTACCAACCCGGATCAATCCGGCGCGAATACTAGTGAAACAGTAGGTTCCTACACGAAAGGATCTTCCAATTTAGGTGGCGTCCTGGCCTTTTTGCCGATTGATTTCTCCCTGGAAACCTTTACCCAACTGAACTTACAGGTATGGGCACCGGCCAACACCAACGAAGTGACCATGAACCTGTTCAGCCCGTCAAACGGCTTGTCGTCGATTACACAGACCCTGCCCGCCAATGAGGAATGGGTGGACTTAACGTTCAACTTTGTCGATTTCCAATCGGTGACTGACTTTGAACGAGTTGACATTATTTTTGATGGAAACGTCGCCAGTTCCGGCACCTGGTACTTCGACAACCTGAGCCAGGGAGAAGGAACCACTGATCCTTGTGAAGGCATTGATTCCATCCCCAATATTGTGGACGACTTCGACTGCCAGCGCAATATTCCGCTGACGGTTGGCAGCGACCGCATCACGGTTATCAACAACCCGGATATTACCGGAGACATCAATATGGATCCGCTGGATAAAGTAGCCGAATACCGCGACCCGAACGACCAGTTTTCCGCTATCGTTTGGGACTACGGCGAGCCCATCGACCTGTCCGTATTCAACCAGTTGACCGTCCGTATCTGGTCTCCCGATATAGTACCTCTGCTGTTCAAACTGGAAGGTGGCTCATCTGACCCCGTAGAAATTGGCACGGATGTGACCGCCGCAGAAGAATGGGTGGATTACACCGTTGATTTTAGTGAATCGGCCGATGGCAATTTCACCCGACTGGTACTCTTTCTCAATTTCAATGTTCAGGCCGGAGAGGAAATTACGTATTACGTAGATGATGTAAGCTGGGGACGTGCTCCTTACACCGCTTGTATAGCTGACTTCGAAACCGATGCTACATCACTGACCGGCTGGGGCTTCTTCCAGAACGGTTCCGTAAACGGTACCGAACTGCCGATCGTCGATAACCCCGATGTAAGCGACGGCAACATGAGTGCTAATGTGGCACTGTTCCGCGAAGCCGCGGATGGTGGCGCCAACTTTGCCGGTGCGTTCAATCCGCTGGATGCACCCATTGTATTCCCGGACCTGATGAATAAAACCATCTCCCTGAAGATGTGGTCCGAAGTTGAAGCTCCCATTGTATTGAAAGTGGAGGGTTCTCAGACTGGTGCTCCTGGTAGTGGTGATGTGTTTGCTGACTATACCACGCCCGGCGAATGGCAGGAATTGACCTTTGACTTTTCCGGCGTTGCTGACGATGGTCAGTATGCGACGCTTACGATCATTCCAAACATCAACGAAACACCCGCGGAAGATCAACTCTTCTACTTCGATGATATCGTGATCGGTGATGCCTCTTGTGCCACGACTACTTCCATTTTCAATGTGGAGGTTGATCAACTATCGGTTTATCCAAACCCGGTTCAAAACGAACTGCGCATTGATAGCCCCGAAGGCATTCGCGAATTCGTTCTCTACAACATGCTCGGACAACCCGTTCGTCGCATGGTCGTAGAAGGCGCACCTCAAGTACGCATTTCTACTGCCGGACTGGAAAAAGGTATGTACCTGGTTTCCGGTTACGACGCCGCCGGCCAGCTGACAGCTCAGGCACGTGTTGTTAAGAACTAACTAATCCATTTATCTGAACGGAGATTGTAGCCCGCACGGGCTACAATCTCTTTTTCCAATCAACTCACTAAGGCATGCCATTCCTATCGCAACGCCACATCGTACTATTACTTGTCCTTTGGATCGGATCTGCCTGTACCCAAACGAACTCATCGTCGGTCGCAGAGGACACTAATACCACAGCTGAACCTTTTGACCTCGACACCTTACAGGCTCGTACCTTCCGGTACTTCTGGGACCTGGCTGATGAAACTAATTATCAGGTTCCCGACCGGTACCCTACTAAGAATTTCTCCAGCATCGCTGCAACTGGCTTTGGTCTCACCTCCTACCTGGTGGGTATCCACGATGGCCATATCAGTCGCGAAGCGGGAGCCGAGCGCGTGCTAAATACTTTACGCGTACTCTGGAATTTGCCGCAAGGCCCTGACTCCACCGGAGTAAGTGGTCATAAGGGATTGTTCTACCACTTTCTCACCTACGACAATGCAACACGCTTTAAAAATGTAGAACTATCCACCATCGACACCGGCCTGCTGATGGCCGGCATACTAAGCACCATGTCCTATTTTGACCGGGAAAATCAGATGGAAAACGAGATCCGGCAATTGGCCGACCAACTCTATCGCCGCGTAGAATGGGACTGGGCTTTAAACGAGGACAACCGAATTTCTATGGGTTGGCGTCCGGAACGTGGATTTATTCCCCACGACTGGAAAGGGTACAACGAAGCCATGGTACTACTCATTCTTGCCATGGGTTCCCCCACCCACCCCATTCCGGCTTCCTCCTGGGAAACCTGGTGCAGCACCTACGAGTGGGCTGACTATTACGGCTACGAACACATCAATTTCGAGCCCCTTTTCGGTCACCAATACAGCCAGATGTATATCGACTTCCGGGGTATCCAGGACGACTACATGGCCGAAAAAGGCATTGACTACCACGAAAATTCCCGACTGGCTGCTTACGCGAATCGAGCGTATTGCATGGATAACCCCCATCAATTTAAGGGGTATAGCGATGTGTGCTGGGGCCTCACCGCTTGTGATGGCCCGGCCAATAAAAAACACGCCTGGAAAGGCGATTCCATTCGCTTTCGTACCTACAGCGCCCGCGGCGCCAGTGCCCAGCGCGTGATTGATGATGGTACCATTGCGCCCACGGCTGCTGCTGCTTCCATTGCTTTTGCGCCGGAAATCAGTCTGGCCGCCATGGAACACTTCTGGACCGAGCATTACGACCAATTGGTACGACCATACGGTTTTGCCGATGCTTTTAACCTGACCTATACCTGGGGAGAAGGGAATGAGGATGGCTGGTTCGATAAAGACTATATCGGTATCGATCAGGGGCCTATCGTCATTCAAATCGAAAATTACCAATCCGGCCTGATTTGGGATTTGATGAAAAAGAATCCCTATGTGCGGGCAGGCCTGAAGCGAGCCGGGTTCCGCAACGGCTGGATCGACGAAAATAGTTAACAGACCTTTGTTTCATACACTCCTGGTCCGGGGCTCTTGGGCTCCGGATCTTTTTCACACCCCCCAAAACCACCTGATGAACCGAACCAAACCAGATCATAAAAAATGGATTTACGGCTGTGTGCTGGCACTGATCATAGGATGTCTGCACTACTTTGAATTTCATCAAAAATTCTTCACCCCGCCGGATGGTACTGTTATCCCCACACTTTCGGAAACAGCAGACACCAAAGAAGTCACGGCGAGTTATTCAGAAATACAAATTCAAAAACCATGAGATTTCTCTGCACAATAATTCTGGTACTGGGTGTTTGGTATACCCCACAGGCCCAATTACCGGAGCTAACCGACGAGCAGGCAAAACAGATCGAAGAGCTGCTCGACGATATGACTACGGAAGAAAAGATAGGTCAATTGACCTTATTCACCAGCGACTGGGATGTTACCGGCCCTACCTTACGCGGCAATTATAAAGAGGACATCCTGGCCGGCAAGGTGGGGGCTATTTTCAATGCCCATACCGCCGATTACAACCGGGAATTGCAGCGCATGTCGGTTGAAGAGACCCGATTAGGCATTCCCTTGCTGTTTGGCTATGATGTCATTCACGGCTATAAGACCATCTTCCCTATTTCCCTGGGGGAGTCAGCCAGCTGGGATTTGGAAGCCATCGAGGAGAGTGCACAGGTTGCTGCTGCGGAAGCTGCCGCCGCCGGTTTGCACTGGACCTTTGCCCCGATGGTCGATATATCGCGCGACCCGCGCTGGGGAAGGATCTCCGAGGGTGCCGGCGAAGACCCTTACCTGGGAAGCCGCATTGCCGAAGCAAGGGTTCGCGGGTTTCAGGGTGACGATCTGGCGGCTACCAATACCCTGATCGCTTGCGCAAAACACTTCGCAGCTTACGGTGCCGCTCAGGCCGGACGTGACTACCACACGGTGGACATGTCGGAACGAGTACTGCGCCATGACTTTCTGCCTCCGTTTAAAGCAGCATTGGATGCCGGTGTGCAGTCCTTTATGACAGCCTTCAATGAGCTTTTCGGTGTTCCGGCCTCGGGAAGTCACTATTTACTGACGGAAATCCTCCGTGATGAATGGGGCTTCAATGGGTTCGTAGTGACCGACTACACTTCTATCAATGAAATGATCCCTCATGGCGTGGTAGCTGACGAAAAAGAGGCCGGTGAACTGGCGCTGACGGCCGGGGTCGACATGGATATGCAGGGAGCTGTTTTTTACAATCACCTCCGGCAATCCCTGAAAGAAGGTAAGGTCACCGAAGCCCAGATTGACCAGGCAGTCATGCGCATCCTGCGGGTTAAAATGCTGTTGGGACTCTTCGACGACCCTTATCGCTACAGTGATGTACAACGCCAGGAGGAAACTATTTTGGCGGAAGCCCATCTCGAAAAAGCCCGGGAGGTGGCCCGTAAATCGATGGTCCTGCTCAAGAATAACGGAGTACTTCCATTATCCAAATCCGGACAAAAGATTGCCCTCATCGGTCCATTAGCTGATTCCCAGGCTGATCTGCTGGGTTCATGGCATGCGGCCGGTAGTGCTGAGGATGCCATCACATTGAAGACCGCGCTCGAAGATATGCTGGCTCCTTCATCAACCCTCCTGCACGCCAGGGGATGCGAGGTAGAAGGTGAAGACCGGTCTGGTTTCCCAGAAGCACTGGCCGCTGCGCGCCAGGCAGACGTAGCTGTACTTGCGGTGGGTGAAAACTGGTGGATGAGTGGTGAAGCTGCCAGCCGGTCAGAACTAGACCTGCCGGGTGTACAGCTCGAGTTGATCAAGGCCATTAAAGAAACGGGCACTCCCGTAGTGGTGGTCCTGATGAACGGCCGGCCGCTGGCGATCCCCGAAGTAGATGAGACAGCCGATGCCATACTGGAAACCTGGTTTGCTGGCACGATGGGCGGGCCGGCCATAGCGGATATCATCCTCGGGGATGCCAACCCTTCCGGGCGTTTGCCGGTGACCTTCCCGCGAAACGTAGGTCAGGTGCCTTTGTACTACAGCATGAAGAATACCGGGCGGCCCATGGAACCGAACAATAAATACACCACCAAATATCTGGATGTACCTAACACCCCCCTCTATCCTTTTGGATATGGCCTTGGGTATACCACCTTCGAGTACGGTGAACCAAGTGCTTCCGCTGAAACCTTTTCCGAAAAAAATCCGGTTGAATTTTCGGTGAAAGTGCGAAATACTGGGGACCGGGCAGGGCGCGAGACGGTACAATTTTACGTGCGCGACCTCGTGGGAAGTGTAACCCGCCCGGTCCTGCAACTGAAAGGCTTTCGCCAAATCGACCTGGAACCCGGAGAGACTAAGACCGTGACATTCACCTTGACGACGGATGATGTTGCCTTTTATCGACGCGATATGAGTTACGGATGGGAACCCGGCGATTTTGAATTATTTGTGGGACCCAACGCTCAGGATCTACAATCCGTACGCGTCGAACTGACTTCCAATAAAAAATCAAATCCCTAACACCATGAGAAAGAGATACCTTTTGAGTGTACTTTGCCTGTTACTCGGGCTGAGCACACTACAAGCACAAACCACCGTTACGGGAACAGTCATCGACGAAACGGGGCTGCCGTTACCGGGGGTAAATATTCGATCGGCACTACAGTCGACCACCGGCGTAATATCTGGTGGCGATGGTTCCTACTCCATTACCCTGGAGAATGCTGCTAACGACACCCTCATTTACTCCTTCATTGGTTATCGAACCGTACGCGAACCGGTACAAGCCCGGACCACTATTGATGTGGAGATGGGTTATGAGCAACAACTGCTGGATGATGTGGTCGTCGTTGGTTACGGTGTACAACGTAAAAGTGACCTGACAGGGGCCATTTCCAGTGTAAAAGAAGAAGAATTACAACGCGTTTCCAATGGTAACGTGGAACAGATTCTTCAGGGACGAGTAGCCGGTGTTCAGGTGACCCCCAGTAGTGGTGAACCAGGACGCGGAGCTGTCATTCGCATTCGCGGTACCGGGACCCTGAACGACGCCTCGCCACTCTTCGTTGTGGACGGTATGCTACTGAATGATATCGACTTCCTCAACCCGAACGACATTGAGTCGATCGAGGTCCTGAAGGATGCTTCCGCCACGGCCATTTACGGCTCGCGGGGAGCTAACGGAGTGATTATTGTAACCACCAAAAAAGGACTTGACCAGCGTCCCTCCTTCCAACTAAACACCTATTACGGAACGCAGGAGGTGGTAGGGAGAATCGACCTGACCAATGCCTCAGAATTTGCTCAGTTGGCCAACGAGGTGGCCACAAATACCGGATTGGAGGCACCATTCGATGATCCCAGTTCCTTCGGCGAGGGCACTGACTGGCAGGATGTTATTTTCCAGCCGGCTCCCATCCAGAACTACCAGCTGAGCTCCAATGGTGGTAATGAATTCGTGCGGTACAATATTTCCGCCAACTACTTTGCGCAGGAAGGTATCATTCGCGGTTCGGACTTTAATCGCCTGACCATCCGTCTGAATAACGAATACCTCCTCACCGACAATGTGACGGTGGGGCACAACATCGCCTATACCCGGAACAATCGCGAAAACCCGGCGGGTGTGCTCACCCAGGCCTACCGGGCCGAGCCGGTCATTCCCAGATTCAATGAAGACGGCAGCTTTGCCGACGCTACCGTACGCATACCCGTGGGTAATCCGGAGGCCTCTATCTTTTATCAGAACAGCTTCAGTGATGGGACTCGCCTGGTCGGTAATGCCTACATAAATGTTGATTTCCTCAAGAACTTTACCTTCCGTTCGAGCTTCGGTATTGATAACAACCAATTCGAGGGAAAGAGCTTCGTTCCCGAATTCGAGGTCTCTCCCACCAGTTTGCAACGCAACGAGGAGAGTCGCCTCAATGTGAGTAATACGACCAACGAATCTTGGCTGTGGGAAAACACCCTTACTTACCAAAATGAGTGGAACAACCACCGCCTGAATTTACTCGGTGGTATTACTTCTCAGGAATTCGCCAATGAGGGGCTGGGCGGTTCCCGCCGTAATTTCCTGGGTGAAACCGAAGAGTTCTTCTACCTCAGTGCCGGTGAAGCCGAGTCGCAAACGAACTTCAACGGTGGTTTTGAGTGGTCGCTGCTATCCTATTTGTTCCGGGCAAACTACACCCTTATGGATCGCTACCTGGTCACGGTTAGTATGCGGGCTGATGGTAGTTCCAAGTTCGGCGAGAACAATCGCTGGGGTTATTTCCCCTCCGTAGGTCTGGGCTGGAACCTGAGCAAAGAACTGTTCATGCAGAACCAGGATATGATCAGCCGACTGAAACTTCGCGGTAGCTGGGGTGTGATCGGTAACGAAAAGATCGGAGCCTACGCCGGTAAACCTACTGTTACCTCCAACATCAATGCGGTATTTGGTAACCCCTCCAGCCTGGCAACCGGCGCTTCTATTGTCGATCCTGCCAACCCGAATATTCAATGGGAGGAAACCGAACAATTCAACATTGGTGTGGAAATCGGTTTCCTGGAAAATCGCCTGACTGCCGAGGTGGATTACTACAATCGTACTACCAACGATATCCTGGTCGCGGTACCCATCCCCGATTACGTGGGTGTGGATGCGAATCCGGTCGTGAATGCTGCCAGCGTCGAAAACAAAGGCATAGATATGACTCTGAACTGGCGTGACGATATAGGCGACTTTAGTTATTCCGTTGGGTTTGTAGGCTCGACCGTTAACAACGAAGTGCTATCACTGGGTACCGGCCAGGCCGAAATATTTGGTGGTGGCCTGGGTGTCGGCGGCCTCTTGGGTACGCGAACCGTTGTTGGTCAGCCGATCGGAGCCTTCTTTGGCTATCAGGTGGCCGGCATTTTCCAAAATGAGCAGGACTTAGAGCGATTCCCCACCCGTGGGGTGGAGGTTCCCGGTGACCTGCGATTTGTAGATACGAATAACGACGGGGTGATCACTTCGGACGATCGTACGATGATCGGTAATCCTATCCCGGATTTCACCTACGGGTTTAATGTGAGCATGAACTATAAAGGCTTCGACCTGGCCCTGGAATTTAATGGTCAGCAGGGTAACGAGATCATCAATGCCAAAAAAATGGCGCGGTTCGGTACCTATAATTTCGAAACGACGTTCCTCGATCGCTGGACTGGTGAAGGCACCAGCAATACCGAACCCCGGGTTACCAATGGCGGTCATAATTACGAACCGTCCGAACGATTCATTGAAGATGGATCCTTTACCCGTTTGCGTACCGTACAACTTGGATATACCCTGCCACAATCGCTTATTGATCGGGTAGGCATTAGCCGGTTCCGCGTGTACCTGATCGGGAACAACCTTGTAACCTGGACCGA